>JBBQYZ010000197.1:0-6145 GCA_038208205.1 Gemmatimonadales bacterium
GGCGAAGGTCCGTCCGACCTGATGTCGGTGACGTACGCGCTCGGCGCCGAGATGCTCGTGCTGGCCGGCGCCGCTCCGGACCACGATGCCGCGCGGCGAAGGATGGAGCAGGCAATCGGCACTGGTCGTGCCGCCGAGCACTTCCAGAAGATCATCGAGGCGCAGGGCGGGAACCCCGCGGTGGTGGACGACCCTGCGCTGCTGCCGCAGGCGGCCGAGGTCGAGCTGTTCGCGTCGCCACGACGCGGCTTCGTCTCGCGCGTCGAGCCGCGCGCAATCGGCCGTGGCATCATCGCACTCGGCGGCGGGCGCACGACGATGGAAGACCGGCTCGACCTGTCGGTCGGCTTCATGATTACCGCACGTCCCGGCGACTGGGTGGAGCAGGGTGAGCCACTGGCGAGCATATTCGCGCGCGACCGCGCCGGCGTGGACAGCGGTCGGGCCACCCTGCGCGCGGCGATCACGGTCGCCGACGAGGCTGATCCGCCACTGCCCCTGGTATCGCACCGCGTGACGGCGGCCGGCGTGGAACAGCTGATCGGCGCCTAATCGAAGCTTGCGTGCAAGAGATCGGAGCGTCTGACCAGCGGTCAGCGCGACGCCGTGGCGCTCATGGGTCGCAGCGGGAGGCCGAACACCTGTGCATAGTAGGCCCGTCCCGCCAGCGACACCGCGACGGCGGTACCGACTTCGGAGTAGCTGGACGACAGGATGTTCGCCCGGTGCCCGGGCGACGACATCCAGCCATCCACGACCGACGATGCATCGCGATAGCCCTCGGCGATGTTCTCGCCCGCGGCCCGTACCTCGTACGACACCGCCTCGAGTCGAGTCATCAACGTTGGGTATCGCGTGCCGCGCAGCTCGTGGTCCATGCGACCCGTGCTTGCCATCTGCTCCGCTTGCAGCTGCGCGGCGCGCGTGAGGAGCTCACTACGTGCGAGGGCCGCCATCCCTTCCGTCCTGCGGCGCGCGTTCGTTCGGCGAAACATCTCGTCGGCGACCGGGGTCGTGACGGTGGGCGGGCGCGTGTTGACCGGGTGCCCCGGTACGGGCACTGCATGTCGGGCGCAGGCGGTCGTACCGAGCGTCAGAAGCAGGGTCGCGACGGCGCGCTGCGTGGCCAGGCGTCCGCTCGCGCGGGAACTGTTCGGCATGGCGGGCGGGTGAGGCGTCGTGAAGCGCAGTCGCCGGGAGGAACGCCTGACGGGGCGGCGGGGAGCCGCGCGGCCGGCAGGCACGCACCAGCAAGTGATCGGCGATCGCTTGGTCTCGACACGGCAACGGCCCGTCTCGAAGGCGACCATAGTCGCACTCTCCAGACGAGCCGTCGGTGACGATGGTCACCGTAAGCTGCTCCGAACCGCCGCCGCGCGAATCACCGCGCGGCGAGACCTACTGTCGGCATCCGCCCAGCGGGTCCGGCTTCGACTTGTCCACCACCAGTCGGGTTGGCCGGTCGGCCACCGCCGAGGCGATGTCGTGCACGAAGGCGGCGATGCGGGCCATGTGATCGTAGTCGATGTACTGCGGCTCGTCGGTTACCTGGTGATAGTCGGTGTGGTACCCCAGTGAGAAGTACGTGATGGGGATGCCGTACCGTGCATACATGTAATGGTCGCTGCGACAGTAGCGGTTGAGCGGATGCCCGTTTGCATCGAACGACGGGTCGATGTCCATGCGCGGCGTGCGCGAGACATTCACCGAGTCGATCAGGTCCCCGAGCTGGGTGGACAGCCGTCGCATGCCGATGAGCTGGAGGTTGTTCGGCCCGCGACCCATCGCGTCCGTCGGCTTGCCGCGTCCCACCATGTCCATGTTGAGCTGCGCCACGATCGAGTCGCGGGTGACGGTGGGGTGATCGGTGAACCACTGCGAGCCCCACAGCCCTTTCTCCTCGCCGGTGTGCGACACGAAGAGGAGCGACCGGCGTGGACGCGCGCGGTCCGCCGCGAAGCGCTCCGCGATCTCCAGCATCGCCACGGTGCCCGACCCGTCGTCGTCGGCGCCGTTGTTCACGGAATCGCGACGAACGCCGCCGTGCGCCATGGTGAGACTGTCGCGCAGACGGGTGATCCGCGCCGCCTCCGCGGCGGTGGCATCACGAACGGTGTCCTGTACTCCCTGCTGTCGGATCACGGTGTTGAACGCGAGCACCGAATCGTGGTCGAGCGCGCGGCGCTCGAGTCCGATGTGGTCGTTATGGGCGCCGATCGCCACGTACTGACCGCGGAGCACCGCGTCGCTGCCGGGCAGGATGCCGATCACGTTGCGCGCAGGGTACGGCGCCGGCGTTTCGAGGAACGCGAGATTGCCGCGCATCGTTCCTCCTTCCTTCCCGACCTCCACCCCCTCCAGCGTCGCGACGCCCAGGACGCGGGCGGCGGCCGCGGGAGTCAGCAGCATCACCAGCGGAGCCTCACCCGTAGCCGTTGAGCGAAGGTGCTCCTGCGCGCTGCGTTGACGAGCCAGCGTCGCTCGTGGCATCGCGTCGAGAGCGGCCACGGCGATTCCGGCCGCATCGCTGTACTGGGAGAGGGACGCCAGTCGGTAGAACCGGTAGTCCCTCCGACCGTCCGGGCCGGCAGGAATCGTGAACAGCACCACACGACCCGCCGTTTGCCGTGGGTCGATCATCGTCCCGCCAATGCGGCCGCCGTAGACAACACCGGCGCCGTTCACCGAGCGGGTGCGCGCGCCGAGCGGAAGGGCGCGACCGCCGTTGCCACTGTAGAACGGGATCACGTCCACGCCGAGCGCGAGCGGCGTTTCGCCCACGGCCAGCGCCAGGCTGGTGTCGATGCGCGCGATGTCGACGGGAACGGTCTGGAACCAGGTGCCGTTCTCTCCGCCGGGCCTGAGCCCCATCCGCTCCATCTCGCGCGCGATGTAGTTGGTGCCGCGCACGTTGCCGAGCTGCCCCGCTTCGCGACCCAGCATCGAATCGTCGGCGAAGATGTACAGTCGCGTCATCAGGTCGGCCGCGCTGATCCCCGCCGAGGTCGGCTGGGGTGCGTGGGTACGAGAGGGCTTGGGGGCGGTGGCGGAACCGGGCAGCGTGCCGGAAGCGCAACCCGCGGCGGTGGCGAGGGCGATGACGGCGGCAGCGGTGCGTGGCAGGAACATGAGGTCGCGGGTGGGGTGAGACCAGCGTCGAGGTCCGGGAAATCTACCTCGTGTTCCAGCGGGCGCGATCCGGTACTACGCGCCGTCCGCCTGTCGCCCGTGTGCACCGTCTCGTACTCTCCGGGATGGCCATTCCGAACCTCACGTACGCCTCCGGCGTCGCACGTCCATGCGCTCGCGCCCTCGGCGCGCTCCTTCTCGCCGCGCTCCCGCTCACCGCGCAGTCTTCCGACCTCGGCGCCCCGCTTCAGTTCGACCCGACGGTGGTGCGAGGGCAGCTCGACAACGGATTGCGGTACCTGATTCGCCGCAACACGCAGCCCGAGCACCGCGCGGAGCTGCGGCTCGTGGTCAACGCTGGGTCGATCCTGGAGACCGACGCGCAGCGCGGCGTCGCGCATTTCGTGGAGCACATGGCGTTCAACGGCACGCGGCGATTTCCCAAGGGGGAGATCGTGAACTTTCTCGAGCGCATCGGGATGCGCTTCGGCGCCGATCTGAACGCGTACACCTCGTTCGACGAGACCGTGTACATGCTGCAGGTGCCGACCGACACCGCGCTCCTGGTGAACACGGCGCTCGACATCCTGGAGGATTGGGCACACGAAGTCAGCTTCGACGCCACCCAGGTCAAGCGCGAGCGCGGCGTGGTGATCGAGGAGTGGCGCCTCGGTCGGGGAGCGGAGTCACGGGTGCAGAATCGGCAGTTCCCCGTCCTCCTGAAGAATTCCCTGTATGCGCAGCGGCTACCAATTGGCACACGCGAGAACCTCGAGTCGTTTCCCGACAGCCTCCCTCGGCAGTTCTATCGCGACTGGTACCGGCCCGACCTCATGACCGTGGTCGCCGTCGGCGATTTCGACGTGCCGGCGATGGAGACGTCGATTCGCGAGCGATTCGGCCGGATCCCGCGGGCAGTCGGCCCCAAACCGCGTGGCTACGCATCGGTTCCGGATCACGATGAGACGCTCGTATCGGTGGAAACGGACCCGGAGTATCCCAGCTCCTCCGTCGCCCTGCTCTGGCTCAAGCCTGCCGACAGCACCCGAACCGCCGCCGACCTCCGCCGGCGAATCGTCGCGTCGTTCTACGACGGCATGGTGACCGCACGGTTCGCCGAGCTGTCGCAGCGTCCGGACGCCCCCTTTGCCTTCGCGGCATCCGGACGCGGCGCGCTCGTGCGTACGCGCGAGGTGTACCAGCTGGTCGCCGGCGTCAAGGAGAACGGATTCGAGCTGGCGGCCGAGGCGCTGCTCGCCGAGGCGGAGCGCATTCGCCGCTTCGGCTTCACCACTGCGGAGCTGGAGCGGCGGCGCACCAACTACCTACGCAGTCTCGAGCAGGCGTACGCCGAGCGGGACAAGACCAGTTCGTCGGTCTATGCGTCGCAGCTCGTCTCGAGTGCGCTGACCGGCGCACCAGTGATCGGCATCGAGCGCGAGCAGGCGCTGGCGAAGGAGATGCTTCCCACCATCACGCTTGCCGAGTTGAACGACCTGGCCAAGTCCTCGTTTACCGACCGGAATCGCGTCGTGCTGGTGGCCGCGCCCGCACGCACCGACGTCAAGGTGCCGACGCCACAGGCGATGCTCGCCACCTTCGGAAAGGCCGGAGTGGCCACGCTCACCGCCTACGTGGACTCCACCTCCGACGCTCCCCTCGTCGTCGTGCCGCCGCTTCCGGGTTCGATCGTATCGCGACGCACGCTCCCCGGCACAGGCATTCAGGAGTGGTCGCTCTCCAATGGCGCCCGCGTGCTGCTCAAGCCGACGGACTTCAAGCGCGACGAGGTGCTGTTCGCGGCGCGTAGTCCAGGCGGAGCGTCACTGCTGTCAGACCGCGACGAGCTCGCGGGCAGCTTGGGAAGCGCCGCGCTCGCGGTCGGCGGGCTGGGTTCGTTCAACCAGATCACCCTCGGCAAGAAGCTCACGGGCAAGCGCGCACAAGTCATGGCCACCGTGGCCGAGCTCTCCGAGCAGGTACGCGGCTCGGCGTCGGCGCAAGACATCGAGACGATGTTCCAGCTCGCATGGCTGCGCTTCACGCAGCCGCGTGTGGACACCGCGGCATTCGTCGCGTTCAAGAACCAGGTCCGCGCGGTGCTCGCCAACCAACGCAATCGGCCCGAGTCGGTGTTCGGCGACACCGTCAACGTGACCCTCGCGCAGCATCACCGACGGTCTCGCCCCTTCACCCCCGACCTGCTCGATTCGCTGGATCTCAATCGTGCGCTCCAGGTCTATCGCGAGCGATTCGGCGATGCGAGCGACTTCACCTTCTACCTCGTCGGCAGCTTCTCGCCCGACTCGGTGCGTCCGCTCGTGGAGCGGTACCTCGCCTCGCTCCCCTCCACGCACTCCGGCGAGCGACCGCGCGACCTGGGCATCCGTCCGCCTATCGGTGTAGTGGAGAAGACGGTGCGGCGGGGAACGGAGCAGAAAGCGCAGACGCTGCTCGTGTTCAACGGCCCCTGTCGATACAGCTACGAGACCCGCCAGACGCTCGACGCGCTGCGCGCACTGCTGGACATCCGTCTGCGCGAGGTGCTGCGGGAGGACAAGGGAGGCACGTACGGCGTGGGAGTAGGCGCGTTCTGCAGCCACCTGCCGTACGAGCATTACCAGCTCACCGTCTCGTTCGGGAGCGCGCCCGAGCGCGTGAACGAGCTCACGGCCGCGGTGTTTGCCGTGACGGACAGCATCAAGGCCGGAGCCATCAGCGACTCCAATCTCGTGAAGATTCGGGAGCTGACCATTCGCGGCCACGAGACGGCACTCACCAGCAACGGTGCGTGGCTGTCGGCCATCGTCGACGCGGACGAGGACGGCCGCGATCAGCGCGACTTCCTCCGCGTGCCGGCGCTCGTGAGCGCGATCGACAAGCAGACGCTGCGCGACGCGGCCCGGAACTACATCAACAGGCGTCAGTACGCGCGATTCACCCTGCTGCCGGAGGCGCCGCCGAAGTAGCCCTCGCTCTCAGGCCCGCGCCGCGCGTCGCCGGCCGGGCATCAAGC
>JBBQYZ010000198.1:0-6134 GCA_038208205.1 Gemmatimonadales bacterium
CAACGCGCCATGATCGCCGGCGCGCTGGCGTCGGAGCCCGAGCTGCTCATCGCAGACGAGCCCACGACCGCGCTCGACGTTACTACACAGGCCGAGATCATGGCGATCCTCGCCGATCTCAGGCGCGAGCACGAGCTCGCCATGCTGTTCATCACCCACGATCTCGAGCTGGCCTCGGCGATCTGCGACCGCGTGCTCGTCATGTACGCCGGCACCATCGTCGAAGACGGCCCGTGCGCCACATTTCTCGAGCGCCAGCTCCACCCGTACACCTGGGGCCTACTCCGAGCGCGACCATCGCTCCACGGCACGCTGCGAGAGCTCGCGGTGATCCCCGGACAGTCGGTCTCCGGCCCCGAGGCGCCACCGGGGTGTGCGTTCGCGCCACGCTGCGACTGGTGCGAGCCGCGCTGCCGGGCGGCACGCCCACCGCTCGTGATGGTTCCGGGCTTCCACCGCACCGCGTGCTGCCGGATCGAGGAGATCGCCGATGATCTCCGCTGAACCGGCCCCGATCGTAGCTGCGGAAAACCTCTCCAAGCGCTTTGGAGACGCATCGGGACTTCCGTGGCGGAAGCCCGGCGAGGGCGTCCAGGCCGTCGCTGAGCTGAGCTTCGAGATTCCCGTCGGCGGCTCGCTCGCGCTCGTCGGCGAGTCCGGCTCCGGCAAGACGACGACCGCGCGCATGATCGTGGGGCTCGAGACGCCCACGAGCGGATCTGTCCGCGTGGCCGGCAACGTCGTCGACGGCAGGCTCGGCACGCGCGGACGCCGGGAGCTGGCGGGCGTGATCCAAATGGTCTTTCAGGATCCGTACGCATCACTCGATCCGCGCCAGAGCATCCGGCGCATGCTGGACGAGGTGCTCCATGTCCACACCGACCTCGCACGGGACACCCGCGCTCGTCGGATTCTTGAGCTGACCGACTCGGTCGGCCTCTCCGGACGAGCGGCGACCGCCCTCCCGCGCGAGCGTTCGGGCGGTCAGCGCCAGCGCGCGGCGGTCGCGCGCGCACTGGCGAGCGAACCCCGCGTGCTGATCCTCGACGAGGCAGTCTCGGCGCTCGACACCTCTGTGCAAGCGCAGATCCTCAACCTCTTCGGGGACCTGCGCAAGCGCCTCTCGCTGTCGTATCTGGTGATCTCCCACGATCTGGCGGTCGCGCGGCAACTGTCCGACGACGTCATCGTGATGTACCGCGGCGTGGCTGTCGAGGCCGGCCCGATCGATTCGGTGCTCGGCAATCCCAGCCACCCGTACACCCAGGAGCTACTGCGGAGCGTCCCGCACGCGGGAATGCAATTCCCGCGGCGATCCGTCGCAGCTGCGCAACGGCATCTGACCGGCTGCCGCTTCCGCGGACGCTGCCCATACGAGTTCGATCGCTGCGAGCATGAGCCAGAGTTGCTCGCGACCTCGGACTTCGGTCACGCGGCACGTTGCTGGCTGGTCGAAGGCAGTGCGCACGGCTAGCCGTAGCTTCAGCTCGATCTGCCGCAGATACCATGGGTACGGCAGCCGATGATCTCGGTGTCCCGCGGGCGACCGGTCGGCTGGGCCTGGCTGCGAGCAACTCCGCGAGAATTCGCTCAGCTCGTGGCGATTCGTCGTCCATGCTGATCACCGCACTCTCACGCTTCTAACGCCCGAATTCGCGAGCCGCGTAAGGAGCCGCACCGCACCGCAATCCCAGCGCTCAAACCGAACACGCGAGGCTTACTAACGTGTGTCGGAGGTTCGGTCCTCCCGGGGGCATCGCGTTGTCGAAGACACAACGATTTCCCCTGCTCTGCGGAGCGTGGGAGGACTCCGTCCGCGTGACGACACGCGATCCCGCGGCCGGATCGAGCGAGAAGTCGCGCGGGTCGCGGCCGAGCGCGCCCAGCGGTCAGGACGTCGAGCTGCCCGTCGTCATGGTCTACATGTTCCTCCAGCGCCAGTTCATCCGCGGGATGCTGAGCGGCGCGCTCAAGGGTTGACCAGGGAGGGAACGTGAACCAGTTCGACCGCTCCAGCTTCGACCACGTCGGCTTCGTGACCGACACCCCACAGCCGGGCGAAATCTACCTCGCGTCGGAACGCTGTTGGGTCACCGACCCACGCGACCATCCGGCGAGCATCGAGTGGATCCGCTGGGAGCCGGATAGCCCCCGCGACGACCGGCCGCACGTCGCCTTTCGCGTGCCCGACATCGAGGCGGCGGTCGCCGGCCAGAAGGTGCTCTCCCCGCCTGCCCCGACGGGTGTGGGCGCCCCGTGGGCCTTCATCGAGGGCCCGGATGAAGGCATCATCGAGCTGCTGCAGTATGAGGTACGGGATGCGCCAGGGTTGGCCGGACGTCAGCTGTGACGGCGGTCGCGCGAGCCATCCCGTGATCGCGGCAAGTAGCTCGACAGTCTCCGAGTCGTCTCGCCAGGAGGCCACGATCGTTGCCATACGTGCGCGGGTACCGACAGGCGAGTTTATCGACGGCCTTGGCGAGGCTAATCCACCATTCCGCCGTGGCTGCCCTCGGATGTGCCAAGTTGGTCATGTCGCCAGTCGCGTTAGCCGGCGGCTCCGAAACACGGGCCGGCCGGAGAAGGAAGGCCGCGCCATACCGGTGACTCACGAGCATCTTAGACTCGAGCCTTCGCGGATCCAGTGGCTGGCGTCGCCGACGACGGTCGTACCGGGCGAAGCGATCCAGCCAAGCTTTGTAGACGGAGATGTCGGCGCGCACGACCTCACAGGCAGGTGCCCGCCCTCCCAGTGTGTCTCATCATCCGGAGAGTCGGCGACCGTCGCGAGAACCGAACCCGCGCCACCCCGCGCGTCGTCACGACCGCCTGAAATTCGGGAGCCGCGCCGGGAACCGCGAGGCTCTGCAAAGCGTCTCCCAGGATCGATTCGCCCAGGTTTCCTAAACCGTCCTCGCTTGGCGCGACAAGACTGTGCCCAGGCTGTGGAATCGAGGTACGCTCGAAGGACGGCGCGGACGATCGAGCGCGTGACCTGGTTATGCTCGGCGCCATGAATCGAGGGCCCAACGAGTCGCTGATCGGGCGGCCGGGATCGCGCTCTGCGCTCGGCACGCCTGCTCTGGTGCTGGATCTTGACGTGCTGGAGGCGAACATCGCGTCGCTGGCTCAGCATGCGCAAGCGCGCGGCTACGAGGTGCGGCCCGTGGCGAAGGTGCACAAGTCGGTCGACATTGCCTGTCGGCAGGTCGCCGCCGGCGGGCTAGGCGTCTGCTGCGCGACGCTGGCCGAAGGCGAGGCGATGGTCGACGCCGGCATTCCAGGTGTGATGCTCTTCACTTCCGTGGTCACCGGCCCGAAGATGGAGCGGCTGGGCGCGCTCGCCGCGCGAGCAAAGGACTTGATCGTGGTCGCCGATGATCCCGCCAACGTCGTGCAGCTGGCCGACGTGCGCCGCCGGTCGGGGCGGCCGCTCACGGTGCTGGTTGACGTCGAGGTCGGCGGGCGTCGCACCGGCCTGGCCGACGAGGAGCGCGCCGTCGCACTCGCCCGGCTAATTGCGGAGACCGAGGGGCTCGAGTATGGCGGCCTACAGGGCTATGTCGGCGACCACCAGAACATGGTCGACTACGACCGCCGCCGCACGCTCTCGCACGAGCTGCTGCAGCCCCTCGTGCGGCTGGTCGAGCGACTGGGCGCCGAGGGTCTCGCGCCGCGCATCGTCTCGGGCGGCGGCACGGGAACGCACGACTTCGATCACGAGCTGGGCGTACTCACCGAGCTTCAGCCCGGGACGTACGCCCTCATGGACGTCAACTACCGCGACACCGTGATGCGCCGCGAGGAGCCCCATCCGTTCGGAGCGGCGCTCTCGGTACGGACGACGGTGATCAGCTCTGCACAGACGGGCTTCGTGATCACCGACGCCGGCGTCAAGGAGCTCGACGCGATCTTCGGCATCGAGCACCCCGCGATCCTGAGCGGTGCGTCGGAGGACGCGATTTACTCGCTGGTAGGCGACGACATGGGGCGCATCGAGTTCGCGCGGCCCGAGGATCGACTGGCCGTCGGCGACGTCGTCGAGGTGATGCCGCCTCACTGCTACCAGACGGCGTGCTTGTACTCGCATTACCACGTCGTGCAGGGGGATTCGCTCGTCGACATCTGGCCGGTTTGCGCCCGCGACAGCTGGTAGCCCCTCAGGGCGAGCGCCCCAAAGCCGAACGAGCTCTACGGGCCCGCGGCGAAAGCGCGGGCCGCGGCTCGCGTCCGAGTGACCGGGCGGCGCTGTGTGCGGCGATCCGCCCGAAGACGAGACCCCTCAGTACGGATGTGCCGCCGGGGTAGTGGCCGTGGTAGATGCCGGTGCATTCGCCGGCGGCGTAGAGGCCGGGGATCGGTGTACCTATCTGGTCAACGACGCCCCCCTCGCTGTCCGTCTCGATGCCGCCGTAGGTGAAGACGATCGAGCACGCCACTGGGTAGCAAAGGTAGGGTGGCGCGTCGAGCTTCTGGGCCCAGTTGCTCTTCGGCGGCGTGATCCCGCTGGTCGCCTTTCCGTCGCGGGCGCGGGGGTCGTACGGTCCGTCGCCGACCGCGTCGGAGAAGGAGCGGATTGTATTCGGTAGCGACCCAGCCGGCAGGTCGAGCAGTCGTTCGAGCTGTTCGACGCTGTCGGCGCTGATCGGCCTGGTGTCGGTGAGGATGCCGCGTTCGTAGCCGGGTACGTCGTAGAGCTTCTGGTCGCAGATGAGGTAGGCGATGCTGTCGGGCTGGCGCCAGATTGCGCGTGCGACGATCTCGTACGACTCGTCGACGGTCGCGAAGCCTTCGTCGATGAAGCGCTCGCCGCGCTTGTTAACGAGGATCCCGTACGGGAAGATCATCACGAGCGCCTGCGGCTGGGTGGAGCGTGCATCGACGGGCTCGGCGTGGAAGCCGTCCCATTCGCCGGACGGTCGCGCGCCGACCGCGAGGGCCATGCGGATGCCCTCGCCGCGGTTGCGCTCGACGCTCGGAGCGATCGGGATCAGCGTCGAGGCGTCGCCGCCCAGCTTCTCGCTGAGCAGAGCGGTGTCGCCCTCGAAGCCGCCGGAGGCGATGATCACCGAACGCGCGGCGATGATCTGGTCGCTGCCGCCGCTCGTCGTCACCTCGACGCCGGCGACGATGCCGACTGCGAGGTGGAGTCGTTCGGCCGTGGTTTCGTAGTGGAACTCGACGCGGAGCCGCTCGGCCTCCGCACGCAGCGGGTCGAGCAGGCCCGGGCCGCCGCCGATGGGTTGAAGACGCGGTCGGGAGCTGGTCACGAAGTAGGTCGGTGCGCGGTGGAAGCGCGCGCCGATCGACTGCACCCAGTCCATCGTCAAGGGCTGCTCACGGACGAGCGTCTCGACGTAGTCGCGAGGCGTCTTGCCGTCGGAGAACGCGAGCACATCGTCGACGAACCCGGCTGCGACCTCGTAGACATCGTCGAGGCGGAGGTAGGCCTCGGTCCAGGCGGTGTTGCCGCCGGTGTGAAGGCGATCGGTGCGTTCGAGGACCGCGACGCGCAAGCCGCACTCGGCGGCGGAGACGGCAGCGGACAGGCCGGCGACGCCGGCGCCGATGACGGCGACGTCGTAGCACGGGGTGCCGCTCATGCGCGCGGGTTGAAGGGATCGCGGACGCCGAGGCCTGCGTCGATCCAGACGCTCTTGACCTCGGTGTACTCGTGCAGGGCGTCGGGGCCGTTCTCGCGCCCGAGGCCGCTCTGCTTGTAGCCGCCGAAGGGCGTCGCGTACGACGTCTTGCGGTAGTTGTTGACCCAGACCGTGCCGGCCCGCAAACGGCGTGCGAAGCGATGTGCGCGCTGCATGTCGCTCGTCCAGACGCCGGCGGCGAGACCGTAGTCGGTGTCGTTGGCGATCTGGAGCGCCTCCGCCTCGTCCCGGAACCGCAGCACGCTGGCGACGGGGCCGAAGATCTCCTCACGCGCGACGCGCATGTCGTTCGTGACGTCCGCGAACACGGTCGGCTCGACGAACAGCCCGCCGTCGAGACCCGGCCCGCTCGCGCGCCGGCCGCCGGCTGCGACGCGAGCGCCGTCGGCGCGCGCGACGTCGACGTAGGCGAGCACCCTCTCGAGGTGGGCGCGGCTTGCGACCGTGCCCATCTCCGTCTCGGGGTCGAGC
>JBBQYZ010000199.1:0-6133 GCA_038208205.1 Gemmatimonadales bacterium
CGTGGCGCCCTGAAGCACGGCGTGCTTGAGGTAGGTGCGGTAGTAGGGCACCTCGTGCGAGATGCGGTCGACGATCACGGCATACGACACCGGCTCGTCCATGGCGGTGCCGCCGAGGGTGATCAGCTCCGCCTCGACGCCCGCGTTGCGGCTCGCCACTTCCTTGATGAACGCAGGGGGGAAGGACCATTCGCGGCCGACCATCAGTCCGATTTTGAGCATTGGCGTGGCGTTGTGGGTTTCGCGGGCCACTCTGACCAAGGGGAGGTTCGGATCAGGACGGAAGGAGCGGATTTTCCGATACTGCACTTCAACTGAATTTGGGGTCGGCATCGAGGCATCATTGCGCGATGGTGCCTCGATGCCGATCCCCAACATCTGCTGTCGCAGTATCAGCTGTCATCCGCTGTTTCCGTTCCGATCCGAACCTCCCTTCGACTGAGGGGCCGATGAAGTCTGAGTGGCCGGTCTCGCTAGTCCGAGCCGCCGATGTACGTGCCGATCATCTGCCGCCAGTACGACCAATCATGCGCCCAGCCGTCCCAGATCCTGAGCGCGTGCCAGATGTTCTTCTGCCAGAGGCGGTCGGAGAAGTAGTCGTTGTTGCCGCGCATCGGGTCGTCGCGCCCGATGGCGAGGATGATGTCCTGCCGGTGCAGCTGGTGGAGCCGGTCGCGGTCGTGCTCCCCGAGAATGAAGTCGGCGGGATTGTAGGCGTAGACGGTGTCGTCGGAGTAGCCGCCGGTCTGCTCGCGGATGTCGTACAGGCCGCTCAGGCCGATGGTGCGGCTGACGATCTCCGGGTAGCGCATCGCGAAGGTGACGGCGTGGTAAGCGCCGAAGCTCGCGCCGGCGGTCATCAGGAAAGGGTTGGGGTTCCCCTGCGTGAGGGGCACCACCTCGTGCCTGACGTACGCGTCGTAGCGCGCGTGGTAGCGGGCGCGGTCGGCGGGATGCTTCCAGTTCGCGTACCAGCTCTGGTCGTCCACGCTGTCCACGCAATAGAGCTGCAGGGAGCCCTGCTCGAGCTGGTGGCCAAGGGCGCCGATCATCCCGCGATCTTCCCACTCGTAGTAGCGGCCCATCGAGCTGGGAAACACGATGGCGCGCGCGCCGGCGTGACCGAACACCAGCAGGTCCATGTCGCGCTCGAGCCGCGGGCTGTGCCACCGCACGTGCTCACGGTGCATGCGCCACTCCGGCCTGCGGCTTGGATGGGAACAGGAACCGTAGCACGCCGCTCACGCGCTCGGACCAGCTCTGCTCGTCGTGCCGGCCCCCTTCGGCCTCCAGATACGCCAGGTCCACCCCTTCCTGCCATCCCTTGGCGACCAGCGCATCCCGCAGGGCCCGCGCATCGGGGATGACGCTCGGGTCGCCCTCGGCCGTGCCGGCGTCGAGCCACACGCGGAGGGGCAGCTTGTACGGGACCGCCTCGACCTCGCGCAGGATCACGCGGTCGTCCCACCACACCGACGGCGAGAGCACGGCGAGCCCGCTGAAGGCGGTGGGGAAGCGGAGACCCAGGTGAATGGTCAGCAGCCCGCCCAGCGAGGAGCCGCCGAGCGCGGTGCTCGCGGCGCTGGGCAGGGTGTTGTAGGTGGCGTCGATGAAGGGCTTGAGCTCCTCCACCAGCATGCGACCGTAGTCGTCGGCGTGGCCGCCACCACCCTTGTCGGGGCGCGCGGTGGGCGCGTACTCGTCGATCCGATGCTCGCCGGTGTTGTAGACGCCGACGATGATGATCGGCTCGATCTCGCCGCGCGAGATCAGCTCCTGCGCGGTCTCGTCCACGCGCCATTCCTCGCCCACCGACGTCGCGCGGTCGAAGACGTTCTGGCCGTCGTGCAGGTAGAGCACCGGGTAGCGCGTCGCGCTGGCGGCGTCGTAGCCCGGCGGGAGGTAGACGACGATGGTGCGGTCGTGCGCGAGAAAGCGGGAGTGGAAGGCCTCGTGCGTGCGGACGTCGCCGGTGATGGTGTGCTCGGTCTCGGGCGCGGGTGCGGCGGCGTCGGTCATAGGGGGAGCGCGGGGTGCAAGGAGGGAGCCAGAGAACGCTGGTGGGTGGTGCGTGGTGGGTGACTCCGCGGACCGTCGCCCACCACGTACCACCCACCACGTGCAACTACCGGAGATACGGTAGTGGGCGGTTGCTGACCGCCGGCACGCACGGGTCAGCGAGTGAGCTTGAAACTGAAGGGCATCCGCACCATCTCGCGCACCGGACACCCGCCGATGGTCATCGGGTGGAACTCGCTCCTCGGCAGCGCGTCGAGCGTCGCCTGCAGGAACGGCCTCGCGCTCATCCGCATCACCTGGATCGAGGAGAGGTCGACCTTGCCTCTCTCGTCGACCACGAACTCGAGCTCCACCTCCCCTTGGATGTTCTCGCTCTTCATCCCCGACGGATACCGGGGACCGGCACGCCCGCTGGGAATCTGCTCCGCGGACTTGGCGCCGGACCGGACGGGGACGGCTATATCGAACAGCGGCTCGATCGTCGGGGTAGCGGTGTCGGGACGCACCGGCGTCCGGGTGCTTCGTACTCTCTCCGGTGTGACGAGCACGCGCAGCTCGAGCGTGTCGCGATCGAGCCACGACGGATCGGGCTCGGGAACGAGACCGCTGCTGTCGAGGGCCACCAGCGCGCCGAGGAGGGCGCGATCGAAGCCGGCGCTCCGCACTCCGCCCACGGCGCGAGCGCGGTCGAGGCGACCGGTGCGACGCATGGTCACGCGATACGCCGAGCGAAGGGTCTGCGAGGCGAAGTCGTTCCGCCCGTGCGCGTTCCACGTCAAGGTCAGATCGTAGGTGTCGAGGACGAGTGGGACCGGGAGCACAAGGAACTGACGCAGGCCGCGCGCGAGATCACGGAGGTAGGCCGTGGGCACCGTGCTGCGCTCGTCGAACGATCGTATCAGGATGCCGATGCGGACGATCTGCGAATCGGGTGTGGGCGACGCGAGGAGGGCGGCGCAGCGGTCGTCCCCACGATCGGCAGACGAGCCCTGTGCGCTCGCGGCAGCCGCCGTCAGCGTCAGCGCGAGTGCGCCGGCCGCCGGCGCCCGGAGGTACGCGGCGGCGGCTCGCGCGGCCCAGCGCGCCGACGAGGGGGTGGTGGTGAGCATGCCCGAATATTCACTGCCGTAGCCCGCGCGGGAGGGAATGGTGAGCAGGCGATGGGTGGTCGGTGGTGCGTGGTGCGCGGTCAGTGGTGAGCTCGGAACACCACGCACTACCGATCACCGTCTCATCGCTCGTACTTCCAGTTCCGCGCCTTGCCCTCGGCGATCCACTCCACCGCCTGCGCCACGCGCTTGTCGCGCGTCTCGTCGCGCTTGGCGTCGGCGATCCAGTCGATGTATTCGCGCCGGTGGCCCGGGGGAAAGGCCGCGAAGGCCGTCCTCGCCTTGCGATTCTTGGCCAGCGCCGCGGCCAGCGCGGGCGGGGTCTCGCCCACCGGCTTCGGTGCCTTCTTCGGCTTGTCGACCACGAGCCCCTCGTCGTTGAGGCGCATCGCCTCCTTCACGAAGCTGGCGATGACCTTCTTCGACGGCAGGTCCTTGATCGACGTGATCTTGCCGAGGTGGCCCATGGCCTCCCCGCCGTCGATCGCGCGGGCCTGGAGGCCGGGAATGAGCTTGCCCTTCCAGAAGCCGAAGGTGACGTGGCCCTTGAAGGCGGCCATGCCGCACATGATCCCCTTGTAGTCGAAGTGGGGCATCGACCACTTCATCGTCTCCTCTACCTCGGGGCAGGCGCCGTGGACGACGTCGCGCAGGTGGGTGAGGATCGGCTGGGCGAAATCGGCCGATCGGGCGATGTAGGCGTCGATGCGCGGGTCGCGGGACATGGGGAGCGGGACGGGTGGAGGTGGAGGTGGAGGTGGAGGGTGGAGGGTGCGAGCCAAGCTACCGGCCGCGGTACCACGGGCAAGACGCGGGGTGGTGTCCCGGAAACGCCTGGATCGTCCTGCTCTCGCACCGGGGGGCCGGTCCACCGCCGAGCCTCCCTCCGTCCGATCCGGAGCCGTCAGGTTGCCCTTCCGCCGCCCACCACGTTCGCTGCCGCGCGCGCCGCGCACTCAGGGCGCGCCCCGCGCTGCCCGCGTCGCCCGCGTCGCTTGCATCTTCGCCCTCTTCGGGCTGGTCGCGGCGCTGCCCGCGTCGGCGGTCTGGGAGCGCACCCCGTCGGGAACCCGCGTGGACGCCCGCGCGATCGCGACGGGACGCATCGAGGGCGACGTCATCATCTCGACCGCGCTCTCATCGCGCCGGCCGCGCTTCAGGATCTACGCCGATCCAGGCCCGAGTGGGCGGCCACCGGCGCGCGAGGCGAACGAGATCCGCAACGTGGTGCTGTACGTGGAGAACGCCCCCGCGTCCGCCGCGATGCCCGACGCCATGCCTGGCGCGATGCCTGGCGCGATGCCTGGCGGTGACGCGACGGTGCGTGCCTCCATGGCGCAGCGCGACGAGCGGTTCGCGCCGCATGTGCTGCCCGTGCTCAGGGGGACGACGGTGGAGTTCCCCAATGCAGACGATTTCTTCCACAACGTGTTCTCCCTCTCCAGCGCGCGCACCTTCGACCTCGGTCGCTTCCGCAAGGGAGGCGCGAAGTCGGTGACGTTCGACCGGAGCGGGACGGTGCAGCTGTTCTGTCATCTGCACTCCGACATGAGCGGCGTGGTCCTCGTGCTCGACAACCCCTACTTCACCATTCCGACCGGCGCGGGGCGCTACGCGATCGAGGGGGTGCCGCCGGGCGAGTACAAGGTGATCGGCTGGCACGAACGCATCAGGCCCATCACGCGCACGGTGCGGGTGCGGGCGGGGGAGACGGCGCGGCTCGACTTCAACATCCCGCTGCCCGCCGGCGGCGAGCCCGCCGCGACGCCGTAGCGTGCGCGCGCGCTCGCTCGCCGCCCTGCGCCACCAGCTGCGCCGCACCAGGCTCGCGGTGCGGCTCGCCGTCCTCAGCGCCGCGCTCGCCGCGCTCGTGGTGTGCGGCTCCTTCGCCGCCCTGAGCGTGCAGACGCGCGCCACCACGCGCCAGCTCCTCGCCGACGAGCTGGGTCGCAACCAGCGCACGCTCGTGGCGCTGCAGCGCGAGAGCCGCCGCCGCCTGGTGCTCGCCGCCGCACTCCTGTCGCAGTCACCCAACGTGCGCTCGGCGATGGCCACCTATCGGGTGGAGCAGGGCGCGTCGGGTGCGCCGCGCGCCGACCTCACCAACACGGTGCGGCGAGAGATCGAGCGCGCCGGTCGCGACCTCAATGCCGGCGCCGTGCTCGCGACCGATGAGACGGGCCGCGTGCTCGCAGGCTACGTCCGCGGCGCCGGCACAGCGGTGGAAGGCACCGAGCTCGCCGCACTGCCCGCGGTGCGCAAGGCGCTCGACGCCACGCTGACCACCTCGCGCGACGACGCCTATCTGTCGGCGCTCGGGCTGCCCTCCGGCTACTACATGGTGGGTGCGGCGCCGGTGATCCTCGACGGCTACACGATCGGCACCGTGGTGTTCGGCGAGCGCGTGGACTCGGCGCTCGTTGCCTCGCTGCGCGCCTCGTTCGAGGGCGACGTCGTCGCCTCGGCCGGCGGACGCGTCATCGCGTCGTCGCTCCCCGAGCGGCTCGCCGCCCGGGTGGCGGCCGACGAAGGCCAGGCGAGCCACTCGCTGCGGCTCGAGGACGACGAGTACATGGCCGCGGTGATCCCGATCGGGAGCACCCAGTCGGGAACGACGCTGCGCGTGACGCTGCTGCAGCCGCTCACGCCGGCGACGCGCGTGCTGACGGCGGGGCTGCGACGCGACTTCCTGCTGTACGGTGCGCTGGCGGTGCTGCTCGCCGCACTCGGCGCCGCGATGCTGTCGCGCTCCCTGCTCGAGCCGCTGCGGCGCTTCATCGACTTCATGCGGCGCGGCGCGGCCAGCGAGCGGATCGAGGGCGGGTTCGACGCCGAGGATGCGTCGCAGGAGATCCGCACCCTCAACGAGTCGTTCACCCTGCTGATGCACGCCCTCGGCCGCGAGCGCGCATCGCTCGAGCGGCGCGGCGAGGAGCTCGCCTCGGCGAACGCCGTGCTCACCGACGAGGTGGAGCAGCGCGAGCGGGTCACGCGCGCCCTGCGCG
>JBBQYZ010000200.1:0-6133 GCA_038208205.1 Gemmatimonadales bacterium
GTCCTCCAGCTCGTCGTGGTCGTTCAGGTACGACGTCGCCTCAACCTCCTCGACCGGGGCCACGCCCCCGGAGTTCACCTCGGTCATTTGACCCGTCAACAACATGAACCGCTCGAACTTGGCCACGGTGTCCACGCCAGAGGTCTGGTGCGCGGTCACCACCACCTCGTGACGCTGGGGCTTGACGTTGTTCAGGCCGGCGATCCTCGCTCGGTGCTGCATGACGCGAATGAGAGCGTCCACGGCCTTCACGACGACGTCGGGATCGTCGGACTCCATCAGCGGCGACAGGCGCTGGGTCATCTGGTCGAGGCGGGCCAGCTCCACCGGACGCAGCTCCTCGACGGGCTTGTGCATCCAGTTGCCGAGGCCCGTCGGGTGATCGGGCCCGATCGGGGTCTTCGGTGACGATGGTGCCCGACAGCGACGGCACGTCGAGCCCAGTCCGCCGAACGAATTGGCCCGAATCAGTTGCTGTCGCCCATCGGCGGTCTCAGACTGCCCGGCGTAGTAGCCCTTCGTTCGAGTCGTGGGCGGGATGCTCTACTTCGTCTCGCCTGGCGGCGTGTCCCATGTGTTGGGCACCATGGGGTCCGGCCCTTCCGGCTGGGGCTCCGGCCCTTCCGGCTGGGGCTCCGGCTCCGGCTCCGGCTCGGGCTCGGGCATTGAATCTGATTCAGGCACAGGGGGCCTTCCTGCGACAGCTCGCACATCCAGAGGATCACTTCGATCAAGCGCAGCCCAGCGGCTACCTCGAACCGAACGTACATGCCGTCGAGCCGGGTCTAGTTCCGGCCGTAGCTCTGGTTCATCTAGAGGAGCAGCGTCTTGGGCGAGGAAACCCCTCAGCCGTATCGGCACATCAAGAGCGCGACCGATTAGGAGAGGTGGTTGTCAGTTGCCCGCTCCGCCGAGGCCGGAGTCCGGCCCGAACGCCTCGCGTTCATGCCACCGACGCAGCGAGTCGAATGGGAAGATGCCCGTGCCGTGACCGTCGTTCCATAAGATGTCTAGACCCCAGGCACCGTGGAGCTCGGCGTTTTCGATTCGAAGCGGCGTTGGGCTACCTGGACGTGGCCAGGCGAGCTCTCCCTGATCGCGGAGCCCGCGGCAGGTGGCACACGGACACCCTTGGCGGAGGGTCAACAGGTCGAACCGGGCGACGTGCCCGTCGAGGAACGTAATCGTGACGCCCTCGTCTCTCGCGACGTCGATCGTTGCCGGCTCGTACCGCTCGTCCACCAACACAGCTTCCTCCATGCCATTGACAACGAGTGCACCCACCGGGGCGGCTACCTGGGTGAGGCGGGAGACCAACCCCGACT
Organism: Gemmatimonadales bacterium; assembly: GCA_038208205.1. GTDB lineage: Bacteria > Gemmatimonadota > Gemmatimonadetes > Gemmatimonadales > Gemmatimonadaceae > AG11. Next base: position 1,326 of record JBBQYZ010000200.1, read on the forward strand.
GGCACGAGTGGGCCATCGAGTGTCCGCTGCACGGCAGCGTGTTCGACGTCCACACCGGGGAGGTGCTCAACCCGCCGGCCAGCCAGCCGGTGCGCACCTACCCTGTCGAGATCGAGGCGGGGTTCGTCAAGGTCTGCGTCGGCTGAGCGCAGCCATCCGCTTCGCGCTCACCTCACCGAACGGGTCCAGCCGATCCAAGGCGAGCCGATCAGCATCACCTCGGGGGGCCGCCCGACCAACTCACGACGCCGAGGAGGGTCCTCGGGGGCATGACGCCTGCCTCGCCGAACCGTTCGGCGAGAATCGGCCTTCGTGCAGCCACCTTCCGCGTCGCGCACACCTTCACCCAACGCGCCCAGGCGGTCTGGCACGGAGGAAGGAAGCTCGCTTCAGCGCGGGGTCGGCTCCCTCAACGCAACAGAGCCGTCCTCGGCCCCGGAGCCGTTGCGATACGCGATCGCCCTGAGGGCCAGTTGGTGAGAGGCTGGCGCCTTCCCTACTCGGTGGAGGGCCGATGAGGAGCACCACTCCTTTCGACGTCGGCGATCGCGTCGTCTACCCCCACCACGGCGCCGCGGTCATCGAGAGCAAAGAACAGCGCGACTCGTTCGGCGAGCAGCGGGAGTACTTCGTCCTGCACGTCGACGACGGGGACCTGACGCTGTTGGTTCCCGCCGACAACACCGAGGAAGTGGGGTTGCGCCAGGTCATCGACGAGGAAGACGCGGCCGACGTCTTCGCCGTCTTGGCCAGGAGGGACGCGCACGTCCCCGCCAACTGGTCACGGCGCTTCAAGAACCACGTGGAGAAGCTCAAGTCCGGCGACATCTACCAGGTGGCAGAGGTGGTGCGAAACCTGAGCGTGCGCCGCGCCGAGAAGCCCCTGTCGGCGGCCGAGACGAGAATGCTGGCGACCGCCCGGAGGATCGTGGCCTCGGAACTGGCCATGGCGTTGGCCATCACGCAGGACGAAGCCGAGCGCCGCATCGACAAGGCCTTTTCCTCGTCGCTCCAGGCGGAGCGACCCCTTCCATGAGCAGCCCGTCGTGTGCCTGGGTTCCAGTGACGGTTGCGACCGCCGTTGCGCTGGCCGCGTGAAAACGGCGGTCGCGCCTCGTCGCCGTCATGGGAGGCGGCGCCGCACCTCCCCCAGGAGTCCCCGGATGGGCTCTGTTGCGTTGAGTCGGAATGAACCGCGTGGGAACGCTCCCACCGCTTCCTGGGTCAGATTCAGATGGTCTGGGCGAGTTCGGTGGACGCTGCCGCGACCCGACGATGCACACGCGCTTCGATACCGAGTTCGTAGTGGCCGCGCCGGATGTTCTGCATCAAGGCGTGACCGCGCATGACGACACTCGCAGTCCGTTCGCGTTTGAGGCCGCGCATCGGCCGCAGTCGGAGAGTTGAGCCTGCCGTGGTCGGCCTCGACCCGATTGTTCGCATAATGGTCCATGTTGTGAAACGTGCCGGGCATGAGTTCATAGATCGCTCGCGCCAGTGCTGGCGCCCGATCGGTGACCACCTCGTCCGGTTCGCCGTGCGCGCCGAGCGCCGTCGCGAAGAACTGTCGGGCGGCTCGGATGTCGCGTCGCTGCGAGACGTAGACGTCGATGATCTGGCCGTACTGGTCGATTACCCGGTAGACGTACCGCCAGCGGCCCGAGACAATCACGTAGGTCTCGTCAACGAACCAGCGGTTCCCGACGGCGTGGCGGCATGGTCGAGCGGCGTCGACCAACAACGGAGTGAAGCGCTGTACCCACCGGTACACCGTGACGTGATCGACCTCGATCCCACGCTCTGCTAGTAGCTCCTCGACGTCGCGATACGAGAGCCCGTACCGCAGGTACCAACGGACCGCGAGAACGATCACCTCCGGCGGGAACCGAAAGCCCCGGAAAGCCGAACTCGGGGCTGCGGGTACCGGACGACAACGGCGAGTCATCATCCCGCCACCCTCACCACTCAACGCGACGCTGCACCAATGCAAACGGTGCCGCGCCAGGTCGTGTGACAGACTCCTCATCGTGGACGAGCGGGCGTGTCCCCAATGTGGGGCGGCGAGCGGCGGCGGTGCACGTTTCTGCAGCCAGTGCGCCGCGCCGCTCGACGCGCCCGCTGTCGTCACGCCGGCGGTGGCCGCACGCGAAGAGCGGCGACAGATCACGGTGTTGTTCTCCGACGCGTCGGGGTACACGCAGATGGCCGAAGGTCTTGACCCGGAAGTCGTTCGTGAAGTCATGGGCCTCGTCTACGCGAAGGCCGATGCGATCATCGAGAAGTACGGCGGTCGCATCGACAAGCTGATGGGCGACGCGGTGCTGGCGGTGTTCGGTGATCCCGTCGCGCACGAAGACGACGCCGTGCGGGCGGTGCGCGCCGCGCTCGAGTTGCACTCCGGAGTGGAAGCGATGCGTCCGATGCTCGAGGCGCGTGGAGGCGGACGGTCGTTCGCGATGCACAGCGGGATCAACAGCGGGATCGTTGTCACCGGCGATCTCCAGGGCGATCGAGCGAGCGGACCACTTGGTGACATGGTGAACGTCGCGTCACGACTGCAGTCGCTCGCGGCGAGCGGCGAGATCCTGATCGGACCGGAGACAGCCGCGCTGGTCAAGGATCGATTCGAGCTTTCCGATCTCGGTGAACGCGAGCTGAAGGGTCGACGTGAACCTGTGCGCGTCCGGCGCGTCGATGCGCACGTCTCCGACCAGAGCGTGCCGTCCCGTCGCGCGAGCTCGTTCGTCGGGCGCCACGAGGAGATCGGTGTGCTCGTCGGCGCGATCGACCGGCTGCGTGACGGTGAGTCGGCGCTGATCACGATGTGCGCCGAGGCCGGCGCAGGCAAGACGCGACTCCTCGAAGAGGTGCGGTCGCGGGTTGACACGGATGTGCAGTGGCTCGAGGGGCGCGCGTACCCGTACACGAACAACATTCCGTACTCGCCGGTGATCGACATGCTGGGCCGCGCCGCCGGCATCAACGAGAGCGATACCGCGGCGCAGGTGCGCACGAAGCTCACCGCGATGGTGCAGCGCACGTTGCCGGGCGACGAGCGGGCGATGGTGGCACTTGAGCACCTCTTCGATCTCGCGCCGGCGGGCGCCGAGCTCGATCTCGAGTCGTTCCGCAGCGTCCTGCTTTCGACGGTGGCCGATCTCGTGGACGTTGTCGCTCGCCGCGCGCCGCCCGTGCTCTGTCTGCAGGACCTGCACTGGGTCGACCCGGCGACAGCCGACATGGTGCGCGACCTCGCGACGACGGTGTCGGCTCCGGTGGTGATGATCTGCAATTTCCGTCCAGGCTTCGCGCTCGGCGCGCCGGGCGAGCGCATCGTCAACCTCACCGAGATGTCACCCCGCCAAACGCGAGAGCAACTGGTGTCCCTGCTCGACGGTGGCGATCCTCCCGAGAAGCTCGTCGACGTCGTGACCGCTCGTACCGAAGGCAATCCGTTCTTCGTGGAAGAGATCGTCAACAGCCTCATCGAGACCGGCGTCTTGGTGCACGACACCGACGCGTGGGTGCTGCGCAAGGAGCTCGACAACGCGGTCGTGCCGAGCACGATCCGCGGCCTCATCGCCGCTCGCATCGACAATCTCGACCCGCAGCGGCGGCGCGTGCTGCGCGAGGTGTCGGTCGTGGGCCGCGAGTTCCTCTACCGCCTCGTGCACACGGTGTCGACGACTCCGGACGACCTCGACAGCAGCCTCGCCGCCCTCGCGGCCGCAGATCTCATCCGCGAGAAGTCTAACGATCCCGAGCTCGAGTACATCTTCAAGCACGCGCTTACCCAGGAGGTCGCCTACGACGGGTTGCTGCGGCGTGAGCGCAACTACCTCCACGAGCGCGTAGCGCGAGCCATCGAGGCGACGCTCGGTGATCGCATCGGCGAGTTCGTCGAGACGCTGGCGTACCACTACAAGTGCAGCGGCTATGTCATCGAGGCCGTCGACTACCTCCGCCGCGCCGGACGCAAAGCGCTCGACCGCTACGCCCTGCCTGAGGCCGACGCCCACTTTCGGTCGGCGTATCACTTGCTCAACGAGACCGATCCTGACCCCGACCGGGAGCAGGTCGACGCCGCCTTTCGGGACCGGCTGCTGCTCGAGGTCATCGTGGACTGGTGTCACGTTCGCTACTACGCCGCGGAGTTCAACGAGATCCATCGCCTGCAGACTCGCCACGCTGACCTGCCCGCACGCGTGGGCGACGACGCGTTGACCGTCCACTGGCTCGGTTGGGCGGGGCAAGTCGCACTCGGCGAATTGCACGATCTGGCGCGATCACGGGAGCTGCTCGACGAAGCGATCGCTCTCGGCGAACGCTGCGGCGATCCCACGGCCTACGCCAACGCGCTCGTGTGGCAGTCCTGGACGCTTTGGCACAGCGGCCAAACGGCGCGCGCCGTGACGCTGTGGCCGAAGGTCGAGGCACTGCTTCCGCAGATCTCGGACCCATACGCGCGGCGCTATGCGCACATCAAAGGGCTCGGCGGACTGTCCGCCGCCGCGTCCTCGCAGGGAGACACGAAGACGGCCCGAGCCGCCGCGCTCGATCTCATCGAGATCGGAGCTCGCACGGGCAACCGACGAGCGACGGCAATGGGCTACATCAGCCTGTGCGCACTGCACCTCACACTCGGCAACCAGCAGGAAGCGATCGATGCCGCAGTTGCCGCAAGGAAGTCCGACGCGGACATCTTGTACTCGCTGATCGCCGACTCCTGGTTCATCGGGACCAACGCGATCAGCGGTGACGCCGAACAGGCGCAAGCCGTTCTCGACGAGTTGCGTCCGGTCGCGACA
>JBBQYZ010000201.1:0-6117 GCA_038208205.1 Gemmatimonadales bacterium
GGGCGCTGAACGGCGAACCCCCCCTGGCCGAAGCTGATCGTCCCGCGTCCGTTGCACTCGGTACAGGTCTGCATCTTGGCGCCGGGCGCCGCGCCGCTGCCGTGACAAGTGGCGCACTCCTCGTTGATGTCCAGCTCGACCGGCACCTTCCCACCCTGCGCCGCGGTGCGGAAGGGAATCTCGAGCGACGTCTCGATGTCCTGACCGCGCTGCGGGCCGCGGGGACGCGCGCCGGCGGTGCCCGCGCCGGCGCGAGTGTTTCCGCCGAACATCGAGCTGAAGATGTCGCCGAGCCCTCCGAGGCCTCCGATGTCGAAGTCCTCCATCCGGACGTTCCCGCCCGCTCCAGGCGGCGGATAGCCATAGCTCGCCCCGGGCCGCCCGGCCCCACCGCGCGACGCGGCGCCACCGAAGCCGCCGAACGCACCCAGGCGGCGCATGTCGTCGTACTGCTTCCGCTTCTCGGCGTCGCCCAGCGTCTGGTACGCCTCCGAGATCGTCTTGAACGTGTCGGCGGCCTTCGGGTCGGTCGGATTCTTGTCGGGGTGGTGCTTCGCGGCAAGCTTGCGATACTGCTTCTTGATCTCGTCGGCGGTCGCGGACGCCGGTACTCCGAGGACGGCGTAGTAGTCTTGCTGGGCCATGGCGGACCTTATGCGGTCAGCCGTTCCACTGCTTCACGACGACGCGTGCAGGACGCAGCAGTTGTCCGTTGAACACGTATCCGAGCTGGAACACGCGGGATACCACGTGGTCGTCTTCCTGCGCGGCGGCCGGCTCCGTCATCACGGCCTCGTGCAGCGCCGGATCGAAGGTGTCGCCCGCGGGATCGAGCACCTCGAGGCCGAGCGCTCCCAGCGACTTGAACACCTTCTTCTCCACCATCGCCACGCCATCCACTACCGTCTTGGCGTCCACCGTGGATGGGTCCACATGGGCGAATCGGGCGATGTCGTCGATGGAATCGATCAACCCCTTCAGCAGGTCGGCCTGTCCGCGCTGGGACGCCTCCTGGCGTTCCTTCGCGGTCCGCTTGCGATAGTTGTCGTATTCCGCCGCGAGCCGCAGGTACCGGTCGCGCTGGTCCGCGAGCTGCCGATCCACGCTCCCTTCCACGGAGCTGTCGGCGAGCGATGCGGACGCGGCGCCCCCATCCCGTTCGGGTCCGGTGTCGGCGATGTCCTCTGCGTAGTCGTTCGGTTCTGCCATGTTCACCCGGAAGCGCGTGCGCGGAGAGATGCCGACCTGCAATCTCGCCCCGCGCAGTTGGGGGTGCAACGGCCATGCCTCGCGAGGATCGTCAGGTTCGTCACGTTGGCCGCTCCCCGAGCGCGCGGCGAAGCAGCTCCATCGCGGCCTGTGCCGAGCGGGCACGGATCTCCTCGCGGTCGCCCCAGAGCCGCAGCTGTTGGGCCTGGATTGCCCCATCGAGGTCGAGCGCGACCCAGACCGTGCCCACGGGCTTGGCGTCGCTCCCTCCGCTCGGCCCCGCGACGCCGGTGATGGCAACGGCCGCGTCGACACCGGCGGCGACGCGCGCGCCCGACGCCATGGCACGCACGACTGCCTCGCTTACCGCGCCATGCTCGCGCAACAGCTCGGCCGGCACGCCGAGCAATCCGCGTTTCACGTCGTCGTGGTACGCGATGACTCCACCGAGTACGACGTCACTGCTCCCCGGGATCGCCGTCAGGCGTGCGCCGAGGAGCCCGCCCGTGCAGCTCTCCGCCACGCCGAGCGTCAATCCGCGGGCACGACAGAGGTCGAGCACGACCGCGGCGAGGTCGTCGCTCCCCTCCCCGTAGATCGCGTCGCCCATCGCCGAGCGCACCCGCGCCGCCGAGGACGCGAGCCGCGCGTCAGCCACGTGGGGGGGAACGCCGCGGACGGTCAGACGCAGGTCGACACCATCCACGTTCGGCAGGTACGCGAGGTTCGCGTCTCCCACGCCATCGGCGATCGCGGCAATGCGGTCGCCGACGAGCGACTCGGCCACGCCCGTGCTGCGCAGCGTGCGGGAGCGCACGACGGCGTGCACGCTGCCGAGCCGTTCCCGCACGACGGGCAGGAGCGTGTCGGCGAGCATGCCGCGCATCTCGCGCGGCACACCAGGGAGCATCGCCACCCATCGTCCGCCCTCGTCCTCGAGCCAGATACCGGGCGCCGATCCGTGGTGGTTGGCGAGCTTGCGCGCCCCTTGGGGGAGCATCGCCTGCTGACGATTCGTCGCCGGCATCGGGCGCGTCGGCCACCGCGTCGCCCAGCGGTCGCGCATCCACGCGAGATGCTCCTCGTCGAGGACCATGGCGCGCCCGAAGAGCGCGGCGATCGACGGCTTGGTGAGGTCGTCGCTGGTCGGACCAAGGCCCCCCGTCGTGATCACCGCCCCGGTCCGGTCCAGCCCATCGCGTACCGCGTCACCAATCGACTCGGCAGTGTCGCCGCAGGTCGTGCGACGGACGATCTCTACGCCGACCGCCGCGAGCTCGCGCGCGAGGTGCGCGGCATTGGTGTCGATCGTGTATCCGAGGAGGAGCTCATCACCGATCGTGACGACTTCGATGCGCATGCGGCGAGGGAGGTGGCCCGCCTAGCTCCGGCCGCGCACGGGCGTTCCGGTGAAGACGCGCCCGTAGGTACGGATGTAGAGCACGAGCGAATAGAGGGTGAGACCGACCGCGCCGGTCATCGTCGCAACGCCCACGATGCCGTTGAAGTTCGCGAAGGCGCTCCACGCCGGCGTGTCCCAGTTGCGCGCCGCGGCGAGCGTCGCGGCGAAGAACCAGAAGTAGGCGGAGCCGACCCACACCGACTGGACGCCCGTCTTCCATTTGGCCGGGCCGATCGCCGCGATCACCACGCCGCGCCGCGCGGCCGCCTGGCGGAAGACGGTCATCAGCAGCTCGCGGCCGAGCACGACCGCCACCACCCACCAGGCGAGGGACACCTCGCCAAACGGCGTTCGGAAAGGCAGCGCCGCGCCGACGCGCCCCGCCCAGGATGCCGCGTGCGAGGCGGGTCGCATCAGCAGGAACATCGGGACGATCGTCGCCAGGAGCAGGAGCTTGTCGGCGAGCGGGTCGAGCAGTCGCCCGAGATCGGTCTCCTCCTTCCGCGATCGCGCCAGCTGCCCATCCACGTAGTCCGTGACGGCGGCGACCACGAACAGGGCGAATGCCGAGAACCGCAGGGCCGACGAGGGCGCCATCGGCAGCCACGCGATCAACGGCGTGACGGCGATGCGTGCGGCGGTGACGGCGTTCGGGAGGTTCACGCGGTGCGCGGTGCGGGTCTGGCGTGGGTCAGGCGAGCGACTTGAGCACGAGCTTGCTCACGGCACGCAGCGTCTCGAAGACGCCGTCGCCGGTGACGGCGACTGCCTCGAAGTATGGCGCATGTTCCACCCACTCGCCCGTCTGGAGCTGCTCCACGAGATTCTCGCCGGCGTGCGACGGGTCGGGGGCGATGCGCTGCCGGGAGGGCTCGGTGACTTCCCATCCCGGATTGAGCTGCCCCTGGAGCTCGCGGATGGGGGCGGCGTTGGGGAGGTCGCGTTTGTTGTACTGAACGACGAACGGCATCCTCGTGAGATCGTACCCGTACTCGGCCATGTTGTCGTAGAGATTCTGCATGGCCTCCTGGTTCGCTTCCATGCGCTCCACCTGCGAGTCCGCCACGAACACGATACCGTCCACCCCCTTCAGGATCAGCTTGCGGCTCGCGTTGTAGTACACCTGGCCCGGCACCGTGTAGAGGTGGAAGCGCGTCTTGAAGCCACGGATCGTGCCCAGGTCCACGGGCAGGAAATCGAAGAACAGGGTGCGCTCGGTCTCGGTGGCGAGCGAGATCAGCTTGCCGCGTGTGTCTGGCTGCACCTTGCCGTAGATGTGCTCGAGATTGGTCGTCTTGCCGCCGAGCCCCGAGCCGTAGTACACGATCTTGCAGTTGATCTCGCGGGACGCGTAGTTGATCATCGACATGGCTGTCGTCTCCTCGTCACTGAAACAGCTTGTCGATCTCGTCGTCCGCACCGGACAACAGTCCGGGGGCGCCGCCCTGTCCCTGCGCAGGACGCGCGAACACCTGCTCGAACAGCTTCGTCAACTCGTCCACCGGTTGCTTCATCTTCAGGCGCACGAGCCCAAGGGTCGTGCGGCTGTCGAAGAGGACGACGAGGATGACCCGCCGCGCGACGTCGGCAAGGTACATCGATTCCCGCTCGCCCTGGTGGAACAGGGAGTTGAAGTCGGACTCCCCGATCAGCTTCGCGAGCTGGTCGTTGGCGCTGAAATCCGCCGCCGTGAGGGTCGCGAACGCCGTCGCGTCGAACTTGGGCTGCTCCCCCACCGTCGCCACGAGCTGCCCGCTGCGGTCGACGAGCAGCGCGCAGCGCGCGTTGCTGTCGTGCAGGAAGCGCTGCAGCGACTGGGTGATCGCGGCGAAGTCGTCTTCGGTGAACGACCAGCTCGCGCTGCCGAGGGCCATGTGGGGGTGCCTAGTCGAGGTGAGCTTCCATGCGACGCAGCAGAGCCTTGCCGCGGCGTCTGAGCGCCGGACGCGACTCCCAGTTCAGATAGTCCGCCAGCAGCCGCGCCGATTCAGCGCCCGGCTGTCCGCCCAGGAAGCCGAGTGCCGCGAGCCGGCGGATGGGCGAACGGTGGAACAGCTCTCGTCGGCTGCGATGGACCTGTGTCCCCCAGACGAGCAACCCCGCCGCAAGGCCACCAATGAAGCCCAGGGCAGCGTCCCTCGCTCGCTCGGTTGTCGCTTTCACATGGCCCTCCTCGCCGAGAGCGCCTGGGCGATCGTCACGCCGTCGGCATACTCGAGGTCTCCGCCCACGGGAAGCCCGCGGGCGATGCGCGTGATGCTGAGGGAATAGCCGGCCAGCTGTCGCTGCACGTACAAGGCGGTCGCTTCTCCTTCCAGACTGGGGTTGGTCGCGAGGATCAGCTCTCGCACGTCGCCTGCGGCGACGCGATGGATGAGCTGGGGGATGGTCAGGTCGTCGGGGGTCACCCCGTCGAGCGGCGAGAGCCGGCCACCGAGGACATGATATCGCCCGCGGTACTCGCCCGCGCGCTCGATCGCACCGATGTCCGACGCCTCTTCCACGGCGCAGATGAGCGCCGGGTCCCGCCGCGGGTCGCGGCAGATCACGCAGAGCTCCTCTTCGGTGAGGTTGAAGCATTGCGTGCAGGGTCGGACCTTGTCCGAGAGCACGAGCAGTGCATCGGCCAGACGCCGGCTCTGTTCGGGGGGCTGCTTGAGCAGGTGATACGTCAGACGGAGCGCGGTCTTCCGACCGATGCCGGGGAGGCGCGCCAGCTCACTCGTGAGGTCCTCGATGGCCGACACGTCGATCCGTGCCTAGAACGGAAGCTTGAACGGCAGGGGCATCCCGCCGGTGAGCTTGCCCATCTCGCGCTGCGCCACCTCCTGCGCCTTTTTCTGCGCCTCGGTGACGGCGACGAGCACCAGGTCCTCGAGCATCTCCACGTCGGCCGCGTTCACGACGCTGGGATCGATCTTGATCGAGCGAACCGCCCCCTGGCCGTTCGCCTCGACCTTCACCATTCCGCCTCCGGAGGCGGCGGTGACGGTCTGCTGCTGCAACTCATCCTGCAGCTGCTGGAATTTTCCCTGCATCTCCTGCGCCTGCTGCAGGATCTTCATGAAATCGGCCATCGGTGCGCTTCGGGTCGAAGTGTGGAAAGCTACGCGGCGCCGAGGTGCCGGGGCAAGCGAGCGGAGTCGGTCCCGAGATCAGTCGGCAAGATCGAGGTCGAGGGCATCGATCGCCGCGCCAAGCACGGGGTCGCGCCGGCGCAGGGAGCTCAATCTCTCGCTGCGCGCCATCTCATCGGTGAGTCGGGCCTGCGGCGCGGCGCTTTGTTCGGCGGCGCGGACGACGACACGCTGCACGCCCCCGAACCATGCGCCAAGCTGCGTGGCGATCTCGCCCCTGCTCGTCTCGAGCGCCTGCTCGTAGATGGGGTTCGCCTCGTCGAGCGCGATCGTCACGTCCCCGCTCGCCGTGACTGCCACCGGCGCGGCGTGCTCGAGAGCCGTTGCGGCGACGCTCCGTCCCGCCGCGCGCAGTGCCGTCACGATGTC
>JBBQYZ010000202.1:0-6113 GCA_038208205.1 Gemmatimonadales bacterium
GCCTCGTGCTGGTTCGCGATGCGGGTCATCTCGCGGATGACCGATTCGGTGAAGGTGTTCGTCCGGCGGGCAGCGAGCATGTGCGAGAGAAGGCTAGGGTCCGCGTTGACCTCTCATGCAGTGTCGCCCCCGGCGCGACGAATGGCTAGGTGACCACGATGCGCCGCCCTATCGCCCCGCGATCCGCGCCAGCGCCGCGCGGATCAGTTCCGGCGCGCTCATCCCCTTCCCCCCGCCGTCCAGCACGCCGCGCACCGCCTTCTCCGCGTCCGCCGTCGAGTAGCCGAGCGACACCAGCGCCCGGATCGCGTCCTCCGTTCCCGGGCCGGCGCCGCGCCCGACCCCCGACCCTGCGCCCGACGACTGGAGCTGGTCCAGCTTGTCCGCGAGATCGAGGATCAGCTGCTCGGCTTTCTTGCGCCCCACGCGCGGCACCGACTGCAGCGTCGTCACATCCTTCTCCCGGATCGCGCGCACCAGCCGATCGGCGGTCAGCGATGAGAGCAGCCCGAGCGCCAGCGCGGGCCCCACGCCCTTGGCGCCAAGCACCTTCTGGAAGACGCGGCGTTCGTACGTGGTGGTGAACCCGAACAGCTGCCAGCCGTCCTCCTTCACCACCAGGTAGGTGTGCAGCAGGCAGCGCTCCCCCGCCTTGGGCAACGCTTCGTACGCATTGAGCGGCACGGCCAGCTCGTACGTCACACCACCCTCGGTCAGAATCTCGACCCGGTCCAGCTCCTTCGTGACGAGCACTCCGGTGACTTGGACGATCATGAGCGGGGGAGGCGGGGGGGTGGGGAGGGCGGAGGTGTTCCGACCGCTGGGCGCGACGGCTCGCGCACCCGGCTCGTACCGACGACGCGTGGAATGTTCGCTCCCATCAGGCAGGCGAGTGCGGCGGCGACGCCATCGGCGGCGTCGCTCGGTTGCGGCACGCTCTTGAGGCGGAGCAGGCGGGTGAGCATGAACTGCACCTGCTCCTTCGTCGCGCCACCGGTGCCCACGACGGCCTTCTTGATCTCGGCGGGTGCGAACTCGTTGACGACGATCCCGCGCATCTCGGCGGCCAGCAGGATCACCCCGCGAGCATGGCCGAGGACCACGGTCGTGCGCACGTTGCGGGAGTAGAAGATGTCCTCGACCGAGAGCGCATCGGGCTTGTGACGTTCGATCAACTCGGCCACGCCCTCGTAGATCTCGCGCAGTCGCGTCGGCAGCGGATCGCGCGCACGCGTGCGGATCACGCCGCACTCCACGAGCGAAGGAACGGCCGCGCCGCCGCCGCGCACGACTCCGTACCCGGTGTTCGCCGTTCCCGGGTCGATGCCGAGTACCAGCACGCGCGCCGCCTCGGTGAGGGTCGGTGAAGGTCTAGAGGTTCACGAGGTCGGCGTCGTCGATGTCGGCGTTCACCCAGACCTTCTGGACGTCGTCGAGCTCCTCGAGCGCCTCGATCAGCTTGAACAGCGACTCGACACTGTCCTTGCCGGACACCGGAACGGTGGTCCGGGGCACCATCGCGAGCTCGGACTTCGTCGGCACGATCTTCCTCGCCTCCAGCGCCGTCATCACGGCATGGAACGACGCCGGATCGGTGGTGACGACGTACACGTCGTCCTCACGGCGGAAATCTTCCGCGCCCGCATCGAGCGCCGCCTCGAGCATCGCATCCTCGTCGGGGTGCTGGGTCGCGTCGATCGTGATCTGGCCCTTCTTCTCGAACATGAAGGCGACCGAGTTCGGTGTGCCGAGGTTGCCGCCGGCGCGCGAGATCTTGTGGCGGACGTCGGCGACCGTGCGCGTCGGGTTGTCGGTCATCGCGTCGATGATCAGCGCGACACCACCCGGTCCGTACCCCTCGTACGTCACCTCCTGGATCGCAGTGCCTTCCAGGCCGCCCGTTCCTTTCTTGATTGCCCGCTCGATGTTCTCCTTGGGGAGCGACTTCGAGCGCCCCGCGTCGATCGCCAGTCGCAGACGCGCGTTTGCCGACGGGTCACCGCCCCCCAGCTTGGCGGCCATCATGATCTCGCGAATCAGCTTCGTGAAGAGCACCCCACGCTTGGCGTCGGTCGCCGCCTTGTAGTGCTTGATGTTCTTCCATTTACTGTGGCCAGCCATGCGCGACCTTTAGCGAGGAGTGTGCGGGCGAGCGTCACGTGGCGCCGCGAATCTCAATATAGTTCCGGGCCGCCGCGGTAGAACGCCCTCGCCGATCGGCGGTTGCCTTGGAATCGGTGGTTACTTGTCCGGCTCCAGCATGTCCTCGAACCGCATCCACTGCGCGTAGAAGAACAGGTCGACGTAGCCGATCCCGCCGTTCCTGTTCTTGCGCACGAGCAGCTCGGTCGCCCCTTCGATGTCGCGGGCGCTGTCGTACATCCCCTCGCGGAACAACGTCAGCACCACGTCGGCCCGCTCCTTCACGGCACCCCGTGCTCCGAAGTCGTCGAGCACCGGCCGGCGGTCGTCGCGGACGGTGAGATGCGGGATCGGGGCGGTGAGCAGCACGGCGACCCTGGCGTCGAGCGCGAGCTGCTTGAGCGCGCGGACCGCGGTGGCCTCCTCCTCCAGCGTCTCGCGCTTCCCCGGTAACAGCGCCTCCAGTCCATCGATCACCACGAGCTGCAACGCGCGCACCGCACCGATCTCCTCGGCCACCGCCTCTACTCCCTCGGACGGCACCCGTTCGATGATCGGCAGCTCGTCGCGCAGGCGGATCGCCACTGCACCCACGCTCGCGCGCGTCGCCTCGTCCAGCGTGCCGCGGCGCAGGTCGTCGATCCGTGCGCGCCCCTCGATGGCGAGGGTGCGCTCCAGCACCCGCTCGGTCACCATGTCGCCCGAGTAGAACAACGTCGCCCGCCGCTGTTGGGACACCCGGAGCGCGATCGCCAAGGCAAGCGCGCTCTTTCCGCTCCCCACGTCGCCACCCAGCACGATCAGGTCGCCGCGGCGCAGCCCACCGCCGAGCAACTTGTCGAGACTCGGAAAGCCCGTGGGGACCGTGTCGGTCGGCTCCGCGCCGTCGGCCACCGCGTCGACGCGGCCGAGCAGGAGCGACAGGGGTGAGATGTCGGCGCCACGCGTCATTCGGCAGTATACGGTGCACCGAGCGCCGCGGCCACCGCGTGCAGCTCGGCGCGCGAGGGGTGGTCGAGAAATCCGGTCGCCGCCGTGGTGAGCCCGCCGATTGCGCGGCCGACGTCGGCTATCGCTCCCTCGGCCGACGTCTCCACGCATTTGCCGGCCGAGCCGCGCACGGCGGCAGGAAGCGTCAGGGTGCCGAGCCATGCCTTCGCTCCGGCGCACCTCGCCGAGCGTGCCTCCGCCGGCGACCCCTGGTCGCCGAGTGCGCGGTCGGCGGCGAGACGCGCGGCGACGAAGCATGCCAGCGCGACCTCGCGCGCGCCGCCGATCGGCGCGCGGCCCGCGAGCATCGCGAGGTGGCGAAAGGGAAAGACCGGCGCGGCGAGCGCATAGGGCGGGAGGGAGGGCGGCACGCCAGCAATGTGATTGCCGCGAGGCTCCTCAGCCAGCGGCGTACGTCACGCGCAGCCGCACGGAGGGACGCCGCGATTCGTCGCGTTGCTCCCCCTATAGTGCACGGCTACGTTTGAACCATGCCGCACCAGGCCAAGGCCGTCCTCTGGGTCGACGATGAGGCGGAGCTGCTCGAGCCTCACCGCATCTTCTTGCGCGATAAGGGGTTCGAAGTTCAGACCGCAACCAACGCCGACGACGCCGCGGAGCTCGTGCGGCGTCGTCCGTACGACCTCGTCCTGCTCGACGAGCAGATGCCCGGCACCCGCGGTCTCGAAGCGCTCAAGGAGCTGCAGGAGATCCAGCCGTCGCTGCAGGTCGTCATGGTGACCAAGAGCGAGGAGGACAACACCCTCACCGAGGCGCTCGCCAAGAACATCGCCGGCTATCTCGTCAAGCCGATCACGCCGCGGCAGGTCTACGCGCTCGTCGCGCGGCTGCTCGAGGGTCCTCGCATTCGCCGCCAGGCCGTCGCCCGCTCGTTCGTCGACCGCTTTCGCGCCATGCAGTCCGACTCGCCGCGCGATCTCGGCTGGCGTGGCTGGATCGACCGATACCTGGAGATCGTGCAGTGGGACCTCGACCTCGCGGACGCCGGCGAGATGGGGCTGCACGACTCGCTGCGTGGACTCTTCCCCGACCTGCGGCGCGACTTCGCGGCGTTCATGACGCACGCCTACCCGGAGTGGCTCGCCCACCTCGACGGCGACCGTCCCCCGCTGTCGATCGACATCGTCGGCGAGTTCCTGATGCCGATCGTGCGCCAGGACCGCGCCGCGGCGTTCATCGTGATCGACTGTCTGCGGCTGGACCAGTGGAAGATCATCGAGCCGGTGATCGCCTCGCTGTTCGACATCGAGACGACGCATTACTTCGGCATCCTCCCCACCGCAACGCCGTACGCGCGCAACGCGCTGTTCAGCGGACTCTTTCCCAACGAGATCGCCTCGCGATTCCCCGATTGGTGGGGCGAGCGCGAGGACGAGACGCTCAATGCCCACGAGCGCGACCTCCTCGAGGCGCAGCTGCGCGAGATCGGCCACGTGGTGCCGGTGAAGTACGACAAGATCTCCTCGTCGCACGACGCCGACGAGCTGGAGCGCCGGCTCGCCAACGCCATCGCCCCGGAGGGCATCAGCGCGTTCGTCTTCAACTTCGTCGACCTGCTCACGCACGGACGCTCGGAATCGGCGATCCTCTACGAGGTCGCGCGCGACGAGATTGCCCTGCGTCAATTGACGCTGCAGTGGTTTCGACGGTCCGCGCTGTTCAGCGTGCTGCAGGAAGCGGTCCGCCGGAAGGTCAAGGTGCTCATCACGAGCGACCACGGCTCCATCCACTGCCACACGCCCGCCACCGTATTCGCGCGGCGCGACGCCACGCCCAACCTGCGCTACAAGTTCGGCGAGGACCTGCGCGCCGAGAACCCGGACTACGCGTTGCTGTTCAAGGACGAGGACGCGCTCAAGCTCCCCCGCCGCGGCATGGGCGCCAACACCCTGCTCGCCACCGGCGACAGCTTCTTCGTCTACCCGACCAAGCTGCGCGAGTACCAGAGCCGGTACCGCGGTTCGTTCCTGCACGGCGGCGTGACGCCGGAGGAGTGCATCCTCCCGGTGTCGCTGCTGACGCCGAAGCAGTAGCGATGTACCGGCGACTCCTGCGCTACCTGCGGCCGCACTCCTGGCGCATGACGGGCACGATCGCATGCAACATCATCGCGGCCGCCCTCGACGTCTTCTCCTTCACCCTCCTCGTCCCGTTTCTCAACGCGCTGTTCGGCGAGGCCCAGCTCATCCCCAGCAGCTCGCCGGGCTGGATCACCACGGTGCAGCGCCGCCTGCTCGGTGCCTTCCTGAACCCGACCGACAAGCTCGGCTCGGTCGAGACGATGATGGTGGCGATCGTCGGCGTTGTGGCGGTCAAGAACGTCTTCGTGTGGCTCGCCGGCCAGCTCGGTGCCTCGCTGCAGGAGAACGTGACGCGCGACCTGCGCGACGGCGTCTTCCGACATCTGCAGCGCCTCCCGCTCGGCTACTTCCAGCGCACCAAGACTGGACAGATCATCTCCCGCATCCTCTCGGACACCGAGCAGACCAGAGCGCTCATCACGGAGCTGGTCACCCGCTCCCTGCAGAACGTGGCGCAGATCGTGGGCACGATCATCATCCTGCTCAACTACTCGGTCCGGCTCACCTTCGTCGCCCTCGTCATCGCGCCGCTGCTCACCCTCTCGCTCCAGCCGGTGCTGCGCAAGCTTCGCAAGGGGCACCGCCGGCTGCGCGGCGACTACGGGGAGATCACGAGCGTGCTGCAGGAGGTCGTCACCGGGGTGCGGCTGGTGAAGTCGTTCCGCGGGGAGCCCTACGAGGACGGTCGCTTCACTGACGCGAGCGGCCGCTACTCGTCGGGGATGGTGCGCATCACCCGCATCGCCGCGCTTTCGCAGCCGATGACGGAGATGATCGGCACGTCGGTGGCCATGCTGATTCTGTGGATGGGCGCCCGTGAGGTGATCCTCCATTCCGGTGTCATGGACAGCGCCACGCTCATCACCTTCATGATCATGG
>JBBQYZ010000203.1:0-6113 GCA_038208205.1 Gemmatimonadales bacterium
GGCACTCTGGCAGCGAGTCGTCAGCGACTATGCCGAGAGTCCCGAAGCTGCCGAGAGCGAGCTCGAATGGGCACGCGCGCTTCGCCGCCATGGCGACATCGCGGCCGCGGTCGTGCATCTGGAGCATCTGATCCTCAGCGCGCCCAACAGCGCGCTCCTACCACAAGCGCGCCGGGAGCTCGAGCTTGCACGCGGCGCCGTGCCCACACCGTGATCAGCGTGCGCCGTTTCGTGGCTCGACACCTGCTCGTTCGTGCCGTCCTCGCCATGGTTGCGCTGGCCCCCTGGCAGGCAGCCGGTGCCCAGCGACTGCTCGTGCCGATGGACGAGGCGCAGACCAACCACCTCAAGGCGTACGGGCTCACGTACAATGCGATGAAGGCCGGCGCGCCGGCCGAGTGGCTGCTCAATTATCGCGGCGGTGCGTTCCTGCTCCCCGACCTCCCTGACCTGCGGCGCCGCGCAGCGCTCGACGGCATCAGTACCGAGCCGCTGAGCGACGCCGCGCTCGCCGCCGTTCGGCGCGAGATGGCGGGCGGCAACATGGAGAGCGTACCGCTCGAGAAGGCGCCGCGCATCGCCGTCTACACGCCGCCCGAGGCGCAACCATGGGACGATGCCGTTACGCTCGCGCTCAAGTACGCCGGTATCGGCTTCACGCCGATCTACGACGAGCAGGTGGAGCAGGGGGAGCTCTCGAAGTACGACTGGCTGCACCTCCATCACGAGGACTTCACGGGTCAGTTCAACAAGTTCAACCTTGGATACCGCGACGCGCCCTGGTTCCGCGACCTGGTCGCGAACAACGCCGCCGCTGCCAAGCGACTGGGGTACGCCAGCGTACCCGGTCTCAAGAAGGACGTGGCCGAGCGCATACGCGCCTTCGTCGAGCGCGGCGGGTTCCTGTTCGCCATGTGCGGCGCCACGGAGACGCTCGAGCTGTCGATCGCCGGACACGACGTGGACATCGCCAGCGACTTCGCCGACGGATCGCCGATCGATCCCGACGCCGATACGCGGATGCAGTGGAAGCGCGCGATGGCCTTCAAGGACGCGCACCTGGAGCGCTCGCCGTTCGTGAACTCGATGAGCGACATCGACGGACACCAGGTCAACGTGCCGGGCCGTCGCCAACCACTCGGCACCTTCACCCTGTTCAACTTCTCAGCGAGGTTCGACCCGGTGCCCAGCATGCTCGTGCAGAACCATCGAGCCGTGCTCAACGACTTCTACGGCGTGACGACGAGCTTCACCAAGGCGACGCTGAAGAGCGGCGACATCGTGCTGGCCACCGAGGAGGGAGCCCCCTGGGTGAAGTACATCCATGGCGATTATGGCAAGGGCACCTGGACCTACCTCGGGGGTCACGATCCCGAAGATCCGCAGCACGCGATCGGCAACCCGCCCACCGACCTCTCGTTGCACAAGAGCAGTCCCGGATACCGGCTGATCCTGAACAACGTGCTCTTTCCGGCGGCGAAGAAGAAGCCACTAAAAACCTGACGGACGGTGGTGGGTAGTGGGTGGTGGGGTACCAACGATCACGCGCCACCCACCACCGCCTTTCGGTGTATCTTCAGTATCCCCATGGCCTCCCGTCCCGCCCCCAAGCCTCCGACCAGGAATCGCCTTACGCCGAACGCTTCGGCGGCGATGCGTGCCGCCATCCGGCTCGCCGGTGGGCGCGAGGTGTGCTTCGTCAGCACGCTCGACGATGACGGCGTGGTGCAGACGGCGCGGGTCGTCGCCCGTGGCGACGTGGGCAGCGTCCTGGCCCTTCCGGGCTTCGCCCGACGCGGAGAGATGCTGTTGCACAACCATCCCTCCGGCGTGCTCGAGCCCTCGGGTGCCGACTACGACGTGGCCCTGCGGATGCACGACGACGGTATCGGCTTTGGGATCGTCGACAACGACGCGACAGCGCTCTACGTCGTCGTCGAAGTCCCTGGGGAGAACGAGCTCTCGGAGCTGGATCCGCAGTCCGTCGCCAACGACCTCGGCCCTGACGGGCTGATCGCACTCCAGCACACGCGCTACGAGGATCGTGCCAGCCAGCGCGACATGGCGGCGACGATCGCCCGCGTCTACAACGAGGGTGGTGTCGGCCTGCTCGAAGCGGGCACGGGAGTCGGCAAGTCGCTCGGATATCTGGTGCCGGCGCTGCGCTGGGCCGCGGCAAACGGCGAGCGGACGATTGTCTCCACCAACACCATCAACCTGCAAGAGCAGCTCGTCGGCAAGGACCTGCCCTTCCTCGAACGGGCCTTGACGGATCAGAAGGTCAGGTTCGCGTTGCTCAAGGGGTGGCGCAACTACCTCTGCAAGGCGCGGCTCGAGCAGGCGAGCGGCGGCGCCGCACAGCTGTTCGACGACGGGATGGCCAGTGAGGTGGCGACGATCGCGGCATGGGCCGAGCGCACGACCGACGGCACGTTGGCCGATCTCGTCACCCCCCCGCGCCCCGAGGTGTGGGACGAGGTGTCGGCCGAGAGCGACGTCTGCACGCGAATGAAGTGCGTGCACTTCGAGTCGTGCTTCGTCTTCAAGGCGCGCCGCGCCGCTGCGCAGGCCGACGTGATCGTGGTGAATCATCACCTGCTGCTCGCCGATCTCGCCGTGCGCCGCGCCGCGCAGAACTGGGACGACGCCGCGGTGCTGCCCGCCTACGGCCGACTCGTGGTGGACGAGGGACATCACCTCGAGGCCGCCGCGGCGACGCATCTCGGCACGACGGTCACTCGCCGCGGCCTGCAGCGACTGGTCAACCGGCTCGACCGCCGCGGCAAGGGTCTGCTCCCGGCGCTCGCCGCTCGACTCTCCGCGAGCAAGGATCTCCTCAGCACCGCGAGCCTCGATCTCGTGGAGGCGCGGCTCGCCCCCGCGGTGAACGGGCTGCGCGACAAGAGCAGCCTGCTGTTCGATCTGCTGGAGACCTTCATCGCGGAGGAAGGGCAGGCGGTCGTGCGACTCTCGGCGAGCTTTTCTTCGCACCCGATCTGGAAGGGTGGACTCTCGCTAGCCCTCGAGGATACGCTCGGCGAGATCGAGCTGCTGGCCGAGGGGTTGCGGTTGGTGCGAGAACGGATCGAAGGGAGTACCAGGCTCGATGAACAGCTCGCGCCGTTGATGAACGAGATGCGTTCCGTCACGAAGCGCCTGCAGACCGCCGGCGACGGCCTGCGTCGCGCCCTTGCCCCGCCGGTCGACGACGACAGCGTGCGCTGGGTCGAGGTTCGCGGCCGCGAGCGGAGCGTCGTGGTGTCGAGCGTACCGCTCGACCTCGCGCCGATCCAGCGCGAGGACCTGTTCAAGCGGCTCGACAGCACGATCGTGACGAGCGCGACGCTCACGGCTTCCACCGGCGACGTCGCGGCCGATGCCCGGCGCTTCGACTTCCTCGCCGCGCGACTGGGGTTGGACGTTCCCGAGCTGCGTCCCACCATGGCGGTGTTTCCCTCGCCCTTTGCCTACGAGCGGCAGTCGTTGCTCGCGATCCCGAGTGACATCCCCGCGCCCAACGTCGACCCGGACGGGCACCGCGCCGCGATCACGCGCGCCGTGCTCGACGTAGCCGAGGCGTCCGACGGGGGACTGTTCGTGCTCTTTACCAGTCACCGCGAGGTGCGGCAGCTGGCGACCGAGCTGCGTGCGCGCGGCACGGAGCGACGCTGGCCGCTGCTCGTGCACGGCGACGAGAGCCGCGATGCGTTGCTCGCGCGATTCAGGAGCTCTGGACGCTCGATCCTGCTCGGCACCGCGTCATTCTGGGAGGGGGTCGACGTGCCGGGCGACGCGTTGCGTGGACTCGTGATCGCCAAGCTCCCATTTCGAGTCCCGACCGAACCGGTGACGGCGGCGCAGTGCGAGGCGATCCAATCGCGTGGCGGCGATGCCTTCACGGAATACATGCTGCCGCACGCCTCGCTACGCCTGAAGCAGGGGTTCGGACGTCTGATCCGCACCGGCACCGATCGCGGCGTGGTGGTGATCGCGGACCCTCGCATCGTCACGAAGCGGTACGGGCGAGGGCTGTTGGAGGCGCTCCCCCCCGCCACGCGCGCGATCGGCCGCTGGGGAGTGCTCGCCGAGCGGATCAGGGAGTTCTACGGCAGGGAGCGGCGGGCGGTGGGGTGAGCATGCTGGGGACCTCCGCGGATCATGGTATGATTACTCCATGCCCGACCTGCGCCCATCCAAGATCGTCTGTGTCGGCCGCAACTACGCGGCCCACGCCAAGGAGCTCGGCAACGACGTCCCACGCGAGCCCCTCATCTTCCTGAAGCCCCCCTCGAGCCTCATTCGCTCCGGGGAATCCATCCGCCTGCCAACGGTGTCCAACCAGGTGGAGTATGAAGGAGAGATCGGGGTCATCGTGTCGTCGCGACTGAGGCGCGCTACCCCGGACGAAGCGGCGAAGGCGGTGGGTGGCATCGTGGCGGCGAACGACGTCACCGCGCGCGACCTGCAGCGATCCGACTCCCAATGGACGCGGGCGAAGGGCTTCGACACCTTCTGCGCCGTCGGAGCGGTGGCCTCCCCTCCCACGGACCTGAGCTCGCTCTCGCTGACCACCCGGGTGAACGGCACCGTGCGGCAACGGGGGAAGGCGAGCGAGATGGTGTTCGACATCCCGTTCGTCCTGTCGTTCATCTCGCACGTCATGACGCTGGAGCCCGGTGACCTGGTCCTCACGGGAACGCCGGACGGCGTCGGGACCCTTGGTCCAGGTGACGTGGTAGAAGTGGAGATCGACGGCGTGAGCCGGCTCAGCAACCCTGTCACCCGCGACGCCTAGTGCCGCAGCTCGCCACCCGATTCGCCTCGCTGCCCGACTACCCGCTGGCGCGCATTCCGCAGCAGAAGCGGGTGCTGCTCGAGCGCGGCGTGGACGTGATCGACCTGGGAGCTGGCGACGCCGACCTTGCTCCTCCCGAAGCCGCGGTCTCCCGCATGGCCGAGGCGATCCACGAGCCCCTGCTCGGACGCTATGGATTCGGGATGGGCCACGTGCCGTACCGCGAGGCGGTCAGCGCGTGGATGGAGCGGCGCTTCGGCATCCGGTTCGATCCGATGACCGAGGTCGTGCCCCTGCTCGGCTCCAAGGAGGGGATCTCGCACCTTGCGCTGGCGTACATGGAGCCCGGCGCGGTGGCGATAATCCCCGAGCCCGGGTACAACTCCTATCAGGGCGGCACGCTGCTCGGCAGCGGCGAGCCCTATCGCTACGCGCTCCGGCCGCGCACGAACTTCCTCGTCGACCTCGACGAGATCCCGGACGACGTGCTCCGCCGAACGCGACTGCTCTATCTCAACGACCCGAACAACCCGACCGCTGCGATCGCGCCGCTGGACTATCTGCGCGACGTCGTCCGGGTCTGCCGCGAGCGCGACATCCTGCTCGTGTTCGACAACGCGTACTCCGAGCTCGCCTTCGACGGCTACCTGCCGCCGAGCATCTTCCAGATCGAGGGCGCGCGCGACGTGGCGATCGAGTTTCACTCGCTCTCGAAGACCTACAACATGACGGGATGGCGCTGCGGCTGGGCCGTCGGCCGTCCTGAGGTCGCCGCGACGCTGACGAAGGTCAAGTCGTTCGTCGACACCGGGCAGTTCATGGCGATCCAGGCAGCGGGGGTTGCGGCCCTCGCCAGCTGGGCGGAGTTCGTTCCGAGGAACGTCGCGGTGTTCAAGGAGCGGCGCGACGCCGCCGTGCGCGCGTTCCGCGACGCCGGCTTCGAGTGCGACGTTCCGCGCGCCACGATGTACCTCTGGATCACCCTTCCTGATGGCGTGCGCTCCGCGGAGTTCAGCGAGCGGCTGCTGTTGGACGAGGGCGTGGTGGTGATGGCAGGATCCGCGTTCGGCGCCGGTGGAGAGGGGTTCTTCCGCATCTCGTTCATCACATCGCCGGCGCGCATCGCCGAGGCGGCGCAGCGTGCGGGCCGCCTGCTGGCTGCCATGGCAGGAGTGGGCACCGCGTGATGCTGAAGCGCCGTCCCTCCGGCCCGCTACTCTTCTCCCTTCTCGCGCATGTGGTGATGGCGATCGCGCTGGTGAACGTCGTCTTCCACTACGACTTCAGCAGCCTGCGCGAGCCGAGGGTCGCGTCACCG
>JBBQYZ010000204.1:0-6105 GCA_038208205.1 Gemmatimonadales bacterium
GAAGTGGGCGAGCCTCACCGGATTCTACCCGAGCGGCGAGTGACCGTGTCCTGCTGCCGCTCTGGTCGTCTCTAGTGTGACCCGTTCGGAGACTCCATGAACAAGCTCGTCACGATGGTGGGAGGAACGATCGGCAGTTATGTCGGTTGGGCGCTCGGCGCGCGGGCCGGCATCATGACCGCCTTCATGCTGAGCATGGTGGGGACGGGCCTCGGAATGTTCGCGGCGCACCGCGCCGCGACGCGCATGCTGGACTGACACCGGCGCATTCACTTCCCTCGTTCCTCCGGGTCCCCCACATTGTGGGCATACCTACAGGCGAGGCAGTCATGCGCGAGCAGCGAGACGTGGCGGTGTTCATCGGGAGTCTACGCAAACAGGCGTATAGTCGTCGCCTCGCCAACGCCCTCGCCAACGCCCTCGACAACGTCGCGCCGCCGTCGCTCGTGTTCCTCGACGTCCCCACGATGCAGCAACCGGAAGCCTACATCGGCGGCGCGGCTACCCTGTTCGACGAGCAGGGAAAGGTCACGACCGAGGGAACCCGCCAGTTCCTCACGACCATCATGAGCTCGTTCGCCGTCTGGGTCGAGCGGTTCGCTCGGCGCGCCTGAGGGGTGGCTGACCCGGTCCTGACTCCCGCCCAGCGCCGTGCCCTCGGGTGGGGCCTCGTCGTGGTGGTGCTGGCGCTCGTGGGCATGGGCGGCCTTGCCGCTGCGCGGCGCACGCTGGACGGCTTTGCCCGCATCGGGCA
This sequence comes from Gemmatimonadales bacterium, assembly GCA_038208205.1. Taxonomy (GTDB): domain Bacteria; phylum Gemmatimonadota; class Gemmatimonadetes; order Gemmatimonadales; family Gemmatimonadaceae; genus AG11. The sequence goes on from JBBQYZ010000204.1 coordinate 755, forward strand.
GTCCGCGCCGCCGACGTTGACCCAGCAGGTGGTGGTCGAGCGGCTGCGCGAAGTCGCGAAGCTCGTCGCCACGGAGATGACGCTGCGCGACGTGGTGATCTACGAGCAGACCACCCTCGGCTCCACGAAGAAGCTGCTGCTCGTGGCCACCGGCCGCGTGGCCGCGGGGATCGACCTCGAGCACGGCACCGATGTGCAGATCGACTCATCGGCGAAGCGCATCACCGTCAGCCTGCCGCCGGCGCAGATCCTCAGCGTGGACGTCGTGAATGTCACCACCTACGACGAGCGCGCGGGTCTCTGGAATCCCTTCCGTCCCGAGGACCGCGACCTCATCCAGCAGCGCATCCGCGGACAACTCACCGCGGCGGCTCGGCAATCGGGCATCCTGCAGCACGCCGACGAGAGTGCGGCCAAGGTTCTGTCCGAGCTGCTCACGCGCGATGGCTACACGGTGGAGATCCGCCGACCGATCGTCGTCAACAAGCCCACCGGGTGATCGGCGGCCCGCGACCATGAGCGGCGGCTGCCCTCGATTGGGTTTCACCCTTCGGCTGCGGATCGCGCCGATCTCGGCGCCTGAAGCGAATGGCGTCCTCCGCGAGCTCGATGCGCTTCTCCATTCGCTGGCACTCGCTCGCACGCCTTCCGCACGATCGAACGATCTCGCGCTCACCCTGTGGCGCGAGGGCAGCCAGGCAGATCATCTGGACCGCGAGGCCGTGCGCGCGTGGGCGTTCGCTCACCCCGACGTCGACGGCGTGGACGTCGGGCTGCTGTTCGACCTAGACCAGCCCCTCTGAGGTGCGCACTCGCGCCACCGCGCGGAGCCACCCCGCATGCAGCCGGTCAGCCGCCTCCGCATCCAGGGACGGATGGAACGCGCGCTCCACGGATCGTAGCCCGCTCGCGCCAAGCGGCGGATAGACGTCGACGTGCATGCCGGCCAGCCGTGCCGCGCCCCAGGCGGTGATCTCCAGTACGCGAGGACGCGCCACTGTCGTGCGTAGTTGATCGGCGACGCACTGCATCAGCCAGTCGTTCGCCGCCATGCCACCGTCCACACGCAGCGCCGCGAGCGGAACGCCGTCCTCGGCGAATGCATCGGCGAGGTCGCGCGTCTGCAACGCCACCGATTCGAGTGCAGCGCGAACGATCTCGGCGCGGCCCGTATCCCGGGTGATCCCGATCAGCGCCCCGCGGGCATCAGGGTCCCACCACGGCGCACCGAGTCCGGTGAACGCCGGCACGAGGTATACCCCGCCCGATGTCGTCAGGCTCTCTGCCACGGCCGCCGTCTCCTCGGCAGTGGCGACGAGGCCAAGTCGGTCGCGAAGCCATTGCACGACCGTGCCTGCATTGAAGATGCTTCCTTCGAGCGCGTACGTCGCCCGTCCGGCCATCTGTAGCGCCACCGTGGCAAGGAGGCGGTGGCGAGAGACGAGGGGGGCGTCGCCGGTGTGCACCAGCACGAAACACCCCGTGCCGTACGTCGCCTTTGCCTCGCCCGGAGTCACGCACTCCTGGCCCACGGCTCCGGCCTGTTGATCGCCCACCATCGCCGCGATCCGGATGGGTGCCCCGAGCAGCGCGCGAGCGGTTCGCCCGTAGTCGCCAGCGCTGTCGCGCACCTCCGGCAGGATCGCGCGCGGCACGCGGAAGAAATCGCACAGCTCGTCGCACCACGCGAGACGATGGATGTCGAACAGCAGAGTGCGTGAAGCATTCGTCGCGTCGGTCGCGTGCACGCGGCCGTCGGTGAGCCGCCAGAGCAGCCAGCTGTCCATGGTGCCGGCGAGCAGGTCGCCCCGCTCGGCGGCCGCACGAGCGTCCGGCACGTGGTCGAGAATCCAGGCCAGCTTGGTCGCCGAGAAATATGGATCGAGCCGGAGCCCCGTGCGCGCCACGAGCGCGGCCGCTCGCGGATCGTGGGCCAGCGTCCGGCAGCTCTCCGCCGTGCGCCGGTCCTGCCAGACGATCGCCCGGTGGATCGGACGACCTGATGCACGCTCCCACACCACCACCGTTTCGCGCTGCACCGCGATCCCGAGCGCCGCGACCTCACGCGCCTCTACCCGCGCTGAGACAAGCGCCTCGCGTGCACAGGCGACCGTGGTCTCCCAGATCTCCTCCGCGTCGTGCTCCACCCAGCCGTCGTGGGGAAAGTGCTGGGCGAACGGCCGCTGCGACCGCGAGAGCACGGTACCGTCGTCGGCGAACAGCAGGGCGCGCGTGCTGGTGGTGCCGGTGTCGAGGGCGAGGATGGGCATGGACGGCCGCCGCCGATCAGATGATGCGGTGCCCGAACGCGCTCATCGCCAGCTGCACCGCGAGCTCCGCCGTTCGATTTCGCTCGTCGAGGACCGGATTCGTTTCCACGATGTCGAGTCCCACGAGCTTTCCAGAGTCGGACACGAGCTCCATCGCCAGCTGTGCCTCACGGTAGGTGGCCCCACCACGCACGGGTGTGCCGACGCCCGGCGCCGCCTCCGGGTCCACCCAGTCCATGTCGCACGACACCCAGAGCCGGTCCGACTCGGCGGTGGCCACGGCGATGGCTCGGCGCATCACCTCGCGTAACCCCAGTTCGTCGATGTCGCGCATCGTGAAGCAGGTGATTCCCCAATCGCGCACCGCGGCGCGTTCGGGGGCATCGAGGTCCCGGATGCCGACGAGCGCGAGGTGACGGGCCGCCAGCGCCGGAGTCCGGCCGGCGATCGATCTGAAGCGCGAATCGCCGTGGCCGAGCAGGTGGGCCAGGGGCATCCCATGCACATTGCCGGTGAGGCTCGTGGCCGGCGTGTGCAGATCCCCGTGTGTGTCGAGGTAGATGCATCCGACTGGCTCGCCCCGTGTCGCGAAATGTCGTGCGCCACCGGCGAGCGAGCCGGCCACCAGCGAGTGGTCGCCCCCCAGCACGAGTGGCACCTCTCCTCTGGCGATGGCCTCGGCCGTCTCATCGGCCAGCTGCTCGCAGACGTGCGCGATCAGCGGGAGGAATCCCTGTCCGGCCACTTCGGCGGGAATCGTGGCGCGCTGCGGCACCGCGATGTCGCCGACGTCGGTCACCTCGTGGCCGAGTGCCCGGAGCGATTCGGCCATCAGCGCGATGCGGAGGGCGGCGGGGCCCATCTCGACGCCGCGACGCGACGCGCCGAAGTCGAGGGGGACGCCGATCATGCGGATAACGGTCACGACACGGTCTGGTGAAGAGGAGGCGAGGCCGATGGGAATCTGATTCCTGCGGCAACCCGTGGACAGCCACAGCAAGCCACGGCCAGCCACAGCAAGCCACGGCCAGCCACAGCAAGATGGTCCAGCGGTATCAGGGATGTGCAGTCCCTCGGACCAGTCGTGGAGGCGGAGCACTTGTGGCGGCGCCCGGGCTTCACCCTAGCCGCGCGGCCGGAGATCGCACATTTCTAGCATCCCGCGCATCCAGCAGGTGCTGGGCAATATCGTCGGCAATGCGATCAAGTTCACTCCCCAGGGCGGCCGCATCATCGTCCGCGGTACAGCGCTCCTGGGTGAGGTACGCGTGTCGGTGGAGGACTCCGGTCCCGGGATCCCCGCCGAGCAGCTGCCGCACGTGTTCGGGCAGTTCTGTCAGGGTACACGGACCGACAAGCGCGGCATCGGTCTGGGGTTCGCGATCGCCAAGGGCATCATCGAGGCCCACCAGGGGCGCATCTGGGTGGAGAGCACCGTCGGAACCGGGAGCAGCTTCTACTTCACCCTTCCCGTGCACGCCTGACGAACGGCGAGGCGGGGAGGCGGCGCGATGAGCCCCTCCCCGCCTTCGTGCCGTCGGCGCACAGTGCGCCGCTAGCGGTCGCGCATCCCCACGTCCGATGATCTGTCGCTCTGCCCACTGCCACGTGAGCGGGTATCGTCGAAGTCGACACGCTCGCGCTTCAGGTCGGCCTCGATCGTCTGGTCCTCCTGCACGGCGTGACGCGTCACGACGATCTCCTCCTTCACCACCGGTCGCTTCGTGACGACGAATTCCTCTTCGACGACCGGAATCCGGACTTCTTCCTCCTCGCCGCTGCCCTTCGTGCCACGACCGACGCCGGCACGACCCGCCGCCGTGCGCTCCGCGGTGATCGTTGGCCCCGCTTCGGGCGAGGCAAGACCTTGCGGGGCGACGACGGTGCGCGCGACGGTGTCGATTCGGACGGCGTCTACCGGCATCCGGGCGTGGCTCCCTTCGCCGCCGTGCGCCAGCGCAACGTCGAGGTATGTCACGCGCATGCCGTCGGGATCGACGAGCAGCTCGCGCACCGTGCCCAGAAGAGCGCCGTCCTCGCGACTCACCGACCAGCCGCGAACATCGGCATACCCGTCAGCGACCTCGAGGCCGTCGAGCGAACGCAGCGGCTGAACACCGGGCGAGTCCATTGAGCCATTGTCATGCCGCATGTCGCGTCTCCGTACTCGATGCTCGAGAAAAATTGCGCCGCCTCCGTGACGAGACGCGCACGTCGCGCCGCACTGATGCCGTACGGAAAGCAAGTCGCGCACCGCCGACGCTGTCGGCCAGATGTCCTCATGTGCTTGCACGCAGCGCTCGCTTCTCGCATTCGCGCACCATCGAATACCGCGGTCAGCGCGCCCCGGCTGGTCGAGAGGACGCAACGGAAACGTGCTCATCGAGTTCGGACCGCGCCTCACGCTCGAGCGAGCGCATCCGCGCAAGCGCGCCAGCGAGCGCATCGTCGGCATCGGTCGCAGCGTGCACCGCCGACAGTTGAACCCAGAGGCCTCGCACGAGGCTGAACAGCCGTGCGCGTCGCTGCCCGACGAGCTCGCAGCGCACACGCATGCGGCGGACGACCTCCAGCTGTCGTCCAACGAGCTCCGCGAGCTCGCGGTGCTCCGCCGCTTCCGTGCGGTCCGTGGCGAGTGCGTCGAGACGTGCCGCGAGGCGGTCGACCTCTGCCGCGCTCGCGTCGCTCGACAGCGTCGCGATCTCCGCGTCGCATTCGTCGATGCCCTGCAGCAGTCGGCGCGCGAGCTCGAGCGCCGACTCGGCATCGTCGTGCACGGCGGGCGGTAGTCGTGCCGCGAGCTCGGCGATCGCGCGCACATGATCCGACGGGACGTCGTGGTCCGGCGGCCGTACCCCTCCCCCCTGACGCGTCAGCATCCGGGCGATCGCCGGCGTCGTCCATCCGCGCGACGGCGTGGTGGCGCCGAACAGCAGACGCACGGCGTGCGATGGTGACAGGCCGCGCCGCATCGCCCAGGCGAGCGCACCGGCTACGCAGACGGCGACAGCGGTCACGAGCCCGAGCTCGACCATGACGAATCCGCCCCTCCCCACGCCGGCCGGTGCGCCCCTCGCCATT
>JBBQYZ010000205.1:0-6095 GCA_038208205.1 Gemmatimonadales bacterium
CGGCTCTGTCTGCTCGCGCACACGCGTTAGCTCTGAGCGCATCGGCCTGACCTCCCGCGCGGCCTCGGCCACCGAGTCGAGCGCGTAGATCACTCGCTCCGGCAGTCGCAGCGGCGCGAGCAAGCCAGCCAGCACCCCACCGCCACCCTCGCGCGCTGTGTCGTCTGCGGCCACGATCCCGTCCGTCAGAGAAGCGAGATTCGTTGTCGTTCGCGCCAGGACACGAGGCAATCAGGACCCTACACCGACTTTGGGTGGGCCATCCCACCTTGGCGCCTTCCCGGGAGCGCTGAATCCGTGCGCGGGGGATGGCCGTCCGGCCCCAGCACCGCCACCATGACCGACCCAAACACCAATCCCAGCCGCGCACTTGACACCGGCGTCCATCTCAGTTCGCGACCCCTCCCAAGGCGAGCTTGCCCGCTGCGATCCGCTCGCGTTCGAGCGCGTCGTGCTGCGCCTCGGCTCTTTCGATCAGATCGTCGAGATTGATCGACTTGAGCGGTTCGTACTGGTCTCGGACCTCCTTGAGGATCTTCCACAGCGACACCTTTCCCTCTACGCCAAGCGTCAGGTTCTCCAGCGCCATGAAGGTCCCCACCTTGGGGTCTCCCGACGTTAGGCCGCTGAACTTCAGGTGGGTCGCCTTCTCGGCGAGCCAAGCCGTCGCCTGCTTGACGGGGTTCTTCGAGCTACCCATCCGATCCATGAGATCGATCAGCGTCTTGCGATCCTCAGGCATGCCCCAAACGCGCTCCCGAGAGGGAGTCGATCTTGACGTGGAAGGCGCGGTCGGTTCGGGCGCCTCGGGGCACCGTGGCGTGGACAGTCATAACGACCCGGTCCAGGCGTCTACTTGGCGCTGTGCGCGCTCACAACGTTGTCTCCAGTGGAGGTGCCTGCTCGTGTGCGCGGACGGCGCGCTCGCGTCGCGCCACCCCGCTGGTGACCGCCGCGTCGGCGACGGCCTCGGCCACCGACTCAGCGACGTGGCGATTAAAGACGCTGGGGATGATGTAGTCGGCGTACAGTTCATCCTCGGGAATGGCGCGCGCTATGGCATGCGCGGCCGCGAGCTTCATCTCCTCGTTGATCGTGCGCGCGCGCACGTCGAGCGCGCCCCTGAAGACGCCCCGGGAAGGCCAGCACGTTGTTGATCTGGTTGGGATAGTCAGAGCGCCCGGTGGCGATGATCGTGACGTCCTCGCGGACCACCTCGGGCACCGGGTTGGCCATCGCGAAGACAATCGCGTGGGGGGCCATTCGGCGCACCGCGGCGGCCGGCACAGCGCCGGGGCCGGACACGCCGACCAACACGTCGGCGCCCGTCAGCACCTCGTCCACCGTGCCGCGCCGCGCATGCTTGTTCGTGCGCTCGGCGAGTGCCGCCCGCTCGGCGTCGAGGCGTTCGGCCCCCGCGTACAGGGCGCCGCGGCGGTCGCACACGATCACGTCGCCGACGCCCTGAGCGAGCATGATGTCCGTGCAGGCCACCCCGGCCGCGCCTGCCCCGACGACCACCACCGTGATGTCCGCAGGCCGCTTGCTGACAACCCGCAGGGCGTTCAGCAGGGCGGCGAGCACGACGATCGCGGTGCCGTGCTGGTCGTCTTGGAAGACCGGGATGTCGAGCTGCGCGCGCAGCCGCCGTTCGATCTCAAAGCAGCGCGGCGCGGCGATGTCCTCCAGATTGATGCCGCCGAAGGTCGGGGCCACCGCCTTGACGACGGCGACGATCTCCTCGACATCGTGAGTGTCAAGGCACAGCGGGAAGGCGTCGACTCCGGCGAACTGCTTGAAGAGCATCGCCTTGCCCTCCATGACGGGCATCGCGGCGGCCGGGCCGATGTCGCCGAGACCGAGGACGGCGGTGCCGTCAGAGACGATCGCCACGGTGTTGGCTTTGATCGTCAGCGTCCACGCCTTGGCGGGGTCGTCGTGGATGGCCATCGAGACACGCCCGACGCCCGGCGTGTAGACCATCGAGAGGTCGTCGCGGGTCTTGATCGGCAGCTTGGAGGTAACCTCGATCTTGCCGCCCTTGTGAATGAGGAACGTGCGGTCAGAGACGCTGTCGACGCGGATGCCCTGGAGGTCGCGCACCGCGCGCACGACCGCCTCGGCGTGGCCGGCATCCACGCAGGCGACTGTCACGTCGCGCACGACCTGGTGGGACTCCACGCGCACGAGGTCGATCGCGCCGAGCATGGCCTCCGCGTCGGCTATCGCGCGAGCGATGCGGGCGAACGCACCGCCCTGCTGGGGCATGTGCAGGCGCATCGTGAAGCTGTAGGAGGCCGAGGGTTGCAGCCGCAGGGCCGGTACAAACGGGGTTTCGTCGGACATGCGAGCTTTCTCTCTGTCGCAGCGGGCTCAGCCGATAGTCCTCGCCCAGCCGTCTCGCTGCACTCTGCGATCCATCGGGCGATCGTGATCGGCTCCGTCGCCGCCCAGCACGCGGGAGCGATCTCGCGCCTCAGGTTGGCTTGCCGTTCGATGGGAGAGCGTTGAGCAGGCCGCCCACCAGAACGATCTCCGCCGCACGGGAGCTCAGCTGGTGGCGCATCGTGAATGAGTGACCCTGCGTCCGGTTCTCGACGCTCACCGACCGTCCCGCTGCGATCTCCGCCCGTATCTTCGGCAGCGCGAGCACATCGCCCTGGAGGATGTCGAGACGATCCTTCGGGTTCTGGAAAACGAGCGGCACGATCCCGAAGTTCACGAGGTTCTGAGCATGGATGCGTGCGAAGCTCTCGGCGAGCACGGCTCGAAGTCCGAGATAGCGCGGAGCGAGCGCTGCGTGCTCCCTGCTCGAGCCCTGCCCGTAGTTGCGCCCGCCCACGACGATCCAATCGGTCTTGTCCCCGGATCGCCATCGCCCGGTCGTAGAGGGTCTCGTCGACGTAGGTGAAGGTGAACTTGGCGATCTCGGGGATGTTGCTGCGCAGCGCCAGGATCTTCGAGCCGGCGGGCACGATCTCGTCGGTTGAGACGTCGTCCCCGACGCTGAGCAGGACCGGCCCCTCGAGCGTGTCCGGCAGCGCATCGAACTTGGGCAGTGAGGCGATGTTCGCGCCCAAGCGCAACTCGACCTCAGTGCCGACCGGCCGTGGCGGCACGAGCATGCTGGTGTTCACCGTCGAGTTCTTCGGAAGGTCCAGGCGCGGATAGGAGATCGCGAGCTCTCGAGGATCTGTGATCACACCGGTGAGCGCGGACGCTGCAGCCGTCTCGGGGCTGCACAGGAACACCCGGTCCTCCTTGACTCCCGAGCGACCGGGGAAATTCCTCGGCACCGTCCGGAGGCTGTTCTCGCCGGACGCGGGCGCCTGGCCCATCCCGATGCAGCCCATGCAGCCGGCTTGGTGGATCCGCGCGCCGGCCGCAATGAGGTCGGCGAGCGCGCCCACGCGCGCGAGCTGCTCGAGGATCTCCCGCGAAGTGGGGTTGACGTCGAAGGACACCCGATCGTGGGTCTGGTGCCCCTTCACGAGCGCCGCGGCGATCGCGAAGTCCCGCAGGCCGGGGTTGGCCGACGAGCCGATTACCACCTGGTAGATCTCCGTGCCCGCCACCTCGCGCACGGGCACGACGTTCCCTGGGCTCGATGGCAGCGCGATCAGCGGCTCAAGCGTGGAGAGGTCGATCTCGTCGTGGAGGTCGTAGATCGACTCGTCCTCGGCATCCGCCGTGATCTCACGCCAATCATGCTCGCGCCCTTCGGCGGCGAGGAAGTCGCGAACTTCGGCGTCGGACGGGAACACGGTCGTCGTGGCCCCGAGCTCAGCGCCCATGTTCGCGATCACGTGCCGATCCATCGCCGACAGGCAGGCGAGACCCGGCCCGTAGTACTCGATGATCGTGCCGACCCCTCCAGAAACGCCGTGGCGGCGGAGCATCTCGAGGATCACATCTTTCGCGCTGACCCAATCGGGGAGCTCGCCGACGAGCCGTACGCCAAAGATGCGGGGCATCTCCAGATGGAAGGGCTCGCCCGCCATCGCCATCGCAATCTCAAGGCCGCCGGCGCCGATCGCGAGCATTCCAAGTGAGCCACCGGCGCACGTGTGGCTGTCGGATCCAAGCAGCGATGTCCCGGGCACGCCGAAGCGCTGCATGTGCACGGGATGGCTCACGCCGTTGCCGGGCTTGGAGTACCACACGCCGAACTTCTCGCACGCGCTCCGCAGGAACAGGTGGTCGTCGGCGTTACGCCAGTCGACCTGGAGGAGGTTGTGGTCGACGTATTGGGCCGAAAGCTGTGTCCGCACACGCGCAATGCCGAGCCCCGCGAACTCGAGCATGACCATCGTTCCCGTCGCATCCTGCGCGAGCGTCTGATCGATCTGGATCCCGATCTCCTGTCCCGCCGTCATCTCACCGGAGACCAGGTGGGATTCGATCAGCTTGGTCGCGACGTTCATGTCGGATCCTCAGCGCAGCATGCTCTTGCCCGGGTGGGGGCCGACCGAGGCGCCGCCCGGGAGGCGGTCGCCCAGGAACGCCAACGTACGCGCCCAGGACCTTCTCGCAGCCGCAGCGTCATCCGTGCCAGCCAGTTGGTGTCGTTGAAGAAGGCGTGTCCCGTGTCCACGCCGGCCGCGCACAACTCCGTCTCCAGCGCCCAGCCGTCCTCGAAAAAGACGAACTCGTCGGCAGTGCCGAAGTGGCCGAGAACCGCGCCGGAGATCCTCGTGAAGTCCGGCTTGCCGTGTGGGGCATGACGTAGTAATAGCTCACGACGGGCGCTCACGAGCGGGCTGGCCGCCGCGGCCCACACGGCGAGGCGGCCGCCAAGGCAAAGCCGACGGCGCCGACGCGCTCGCCCACCACGCCCTCGATCGGGACGAGGTGCCCGGCGGCGCCCCGCATGTCTTTCTCGGTCTGGTCCATGGAGAGCGCCATCATCCGCTGCTGTGCCTCCTCGGGCTGCGGTTCGCCGGTTCGCGGCGGTACAGGTCAGGGGCGAGCGCCAAGAACCCTGAGGCCACCACCGCCCGGTCATCGAGGCGCTCGAGCTGCTCGCGCGCTACGGCGACCAGCCAGGCCAGCCAGGCCAGCTTCAGCACTACCGCCTGGCGAGCGGACCCCGACCGACGGCGTCGTTCCGGCGCCGTGGCGTCGCGCGGTCATCGACCCGGACGGGCGGGTCGAGCGGATCCCGTACGAGCTGTGCGTGCTGAACGCGCTGCGCGACGCGATCCGCCGCCGCGAAATCTGGGTCGTAGGCGCCCGCCGCTGGCGCGACCCCGAGCACGATCTCCCACGCGACTTCGACGTCAACCGCGACGTCCACTACGCCGCGTTGCGCCAGCCGACCGACCCGGCTGCGTTCATCGAGGATCTCAAGACCCGCCTGAGCTCGGCGCTCGGGACGCTTGACACCGCGATCGCCGGCGGTGCTGCGGGTGTGGAGATCCGCGAGCGTCGCGGCGAGCCGTGGATCGTCGTGCCGCCGATCGGCAAGCTCGCGGAGCCCGAGAACCTCGGCGCGCTCAAGAGCGAGGTCCAGCACCGCTGGGGCACCGTCGAGCTGCTGGACATGCTCAAGGAAACCGACTGGCTCGTCGACTTCACCGACGAGTTCGCCTCCGTCGCATCGCGCGAGATCGTCCCCCGCGACGTTCAGCGCCGGCGGCTGCTGCTGTGCCTGTTCGCGCTGGACACGAACATGGGCATCAGCCAGATCGTCGCGACCGGCGATCACGGCGAGACCGAGGCGACGCTGCGGCGAACCCGTCGGATGTTCATCACGCGCGAGAACTTGAGGGCGGCGATCGCCCGCGTCGTCAACTCGACGCTCGAGATCCGCGACCGGGCGTGGTGGGGCGACGGGACGGCTTGCGCGTCGGATTCCCAGAAGTTCGGGGCGTGGTCGACGAACTTCATGACCGAGTGGCACGCCCGCTACGGCGGCCCCGGCGTGATGATCTACTGGCACGTCGAGCGCAAGAGCGTCTGCCAAACGCCGCGGTGGGTGCTCGCATCGCGACGATTTGGAGGAGCGCTCTCTGGCGAGGACGATTTCAGCGGCGAGCTTCGACGCACCGGGCCGCAGCAGTCATGGCGGGATGCCGCGGGCCCGGCAGATCGTC
>JBBQYZ010000206.1:0-6082 GCA_038208205.1 Gemmatimonadales bacterium
GGCGGTCGCGCAGGTGCTCGACGAGCGCATCTTCCGCCCGCTCGGACTTCGACACACGCTGCTTCCCGCCCAGAGTACGAGCATCATTCCCGACACACACTCGCAGGGCTACATGTTCGGGACCGCCACCGCGTTCGCTGCCGAAGGCGGCGGCATCCTTTCCCCGGATCAAGCGGTGGCGGCCGACGCCGGCACGCTCGCACCCAATGACGTGACCGACATCAACCCGTCGTGGGCATGGGCTGCTGGCGCGGGGATCTCCACGACCAACGACCTGGCCCGCTACGTGAAGGCGCTCGGCGACGGCGAACTCCTCAGCAAGCAGATGCAACGCCGGCGTCTCGCCAGCGTGCTCCCGGTTGACCCGACCAAGCCCGACGGCACGGCCTACGGACAGGCGATCGTCAAGTACAGCGGCAAGCTGTACGGGCACACGGGCGAGCTCCCCGGGTACTACACGTTCATGGGGTACGACCCGAAACGCGACATCACCGTAATCGAATGGGCCAACCTCCTCGCTGCTCCCGACGGACGCATCCCTGGCGCCGTCCTGTCCCAAACCGTCATCGACGAGCTCTACGGGACGTGATCGCGGCGGCGCCGGCGGTGACCGACCAGTCGGATTTTGCTCGTGTCGGAGGGAGACTTGCGGCTTGAAGCAACTCCCCGGCTCCAACTCCGCCCGCTACGAGTATCCAACGCTAGACACACTTCTCGGTTCCGCATGCGGAACCGAGCGGGACTAATCCCGGGAGTGATCGCCGAACCCTTTGACGAGATCTTCGGTGGGGTCAGAGTGATCGTCGTCACGCGCTGTCGCGTGTGCGTGCGGAGTTGCAGCTCCCGGTCTCTGGCGGGTCACCGGGGCTCAGGTGCGCGCTGCCCTAGCAGGTGGGAGTCCCGAGATCACTCCCTGCAGTAGTCCCAGGATCACTCCCGATGAGCTACAGACCTCCGGGAGCGGCACTGATCGTCGTGAAGCTCGCCGCGACCAAGTGAGCGCCGTCCGAACGGGACGGTCCTTCGCGTGCCGAACGCTACGAGGTCCTGCCCGAGACGGCCCCGGGCATGCGGGCTGGGTGTCGAGGCCAAGTGCCATCCGTCGACCCCAAGAGCGATCGCGTCTCGACCGACGCGGTTGAAGGCAGCTGGCGATTCCCATTCGGAATCGCCAGCTCGGCCCCTCAAGATCACCGCGCGATCGAGGCGCCCGACTGCCCCGGTCGGCGGAACCTGAAGCGCTCGCCGACCAGCTGCCACTGCGCCACCTGCTCATCCGATTTACGAAACCGGGTCCGCTCGATCCCGGAGTTACCCCCAACAGCACTCCCGGCCAGCCAGGAAATCCCGTGCACACCGTCCCGGTGATTATCTGTGTGTCGCGATTCCGCGTCTGGCGCGCAAGTCCCTGAGATTGCAGCCACACGAAGCTCGCATTCCGTCGAGGTTCGCACGGTGTGAGGTTTCGACACTCAGCTGGTTGTCGAGTGACTCCCGGGTCCTCGTGTCTTCGTGTCTCGCACTTTCGCAGACCAGGGTTCTTCCCTCGACAGAGTGCACGCGGAGGTTCTCAGTCCAGCTCACGGCCTCATCCCCCGTGCCGTCCCGGGAGGTCCGTGGGTGTGCAGCCCGCTCCGGGTTGCAATCGTGTCTGCTTCTCCGTCTGGCTACGCGGGTGCGATTCGGAGTTCGGGATGCCTTGCTGAACGGGAGAGTCTCGAGCCGGATTTCTTCGGAACGGGAGTTGCGGCGGGAGTGGAACCGGGAGTGATGGTAGCGATGGTTACTGCATGCCGATCGATCGGGACGTTCCCGCGCTGCCGCTTGCGCCCGGCCTCGATCCTCCCGAACTGGGCGATGGTGCAGCGAGCGTGCTGCTTCGCATCCTCCTCAAGGCACACGCCCGCCTCGCCACGGCTGGCGACAGTCCAGACTCGAGACATGAACGAGACGTAGCGTGACACGCATGAAGCAGTTCGCGTTCTACGGTCGGGTCAGCACCGAAGATCAGCAAGACCCGGCATCGTCTCGCAACTGGCAGCTCGCCCGATCTCGCCAGATCATCGAACCCGACGGCGAGATCGTGGTCGAGTTCTTCGACATCGGCCAGTCCCGCAGCCTGCCGTGGAAGCGCCGGCCCGAGGCCGCCCGGCTACTCGATGCCTTCCGTGACGACAATCGTGCTTCGATGCCGTTGTTGTCGGTGAGCCGCAACGCGCGTTCTACGGCAACCAGTTCGGCCTCACGTTCCCGGTGTTTACGCACTTCGGTGTCGAGCTGTGGGTGCGTGAGGTCGGTGGGTCGGTCGATCCCGGTTCCGAGGCCCACGACATGGTGATGTCGCTCTACGGCGGAATGTCGAAGGGTGAACGGATGCGGATCAAGACCCGCGTCCGGAGTGCGATGGCCGCCCAAGCCGCGATCGAGGGCCGCTTCCTCGGCGGTCGACCACCGTACGGCTATCAGCTCATAGACGCCGGCCCCCACCCCAACCCGGCCAAGGCTGCTACCGGCCAACAGCTGCGCCAGCTCGCCCCCGACCCGATCGCGGCGCCGGTCGTGCTGCGCATCTTCACCGAGTACGCGGCTGCGCAGGGTCTGCACCTGATCGCGTCGGGCCTCAATCGAGACGGCATCCTCTCGCCGGCTGCGCACGACCCGGCCAGGAACCGGCATCGTTCGGCCGGGCAGGGCAAGTGGGCCAAGTCGGCGGTGCGCGCCATCCTCGGCAACCCTCGCTACACCGGCTTCGAGGTGTGGAACAAGCAACGCAAGGACGAGGTCCTCGACGACGTCGCCCTCGGCCACGTCACCAAGGATGCGCTGGAACGATACCGACGAGTGGATCACCTCCGCGGAGCCGACCCACGAGGCACTCGTGAGCCGCGAGCTGTTCGACACCGTGCAGTCGATGTTTGACCGCAACAAGCGCGCGACCACACGCACACCACGCGCCGGTCGTCACTACTTGCTCGCCGGACGGATGTGCTGCGGCGTGTGCGGCCGGCGGATGCCAGGCCAGTGGAACCACGGCCGCGCGTACTACCGCTGCAAGTTCACCGACGCCTACCCCGGCGGCGACCGTGAGCATCCGCGCAACGTCTACGTCAACGAAGAGACCGTCGTGTCCGGCCTCGACAGCTGGCTCGGCCAGCTCTTCGACGACGACCACATCGACGACACCTGCGACCATCTTGCCGGTGTCTCCGAACCCGACCCGGCCATTGAAGAGCGCCAGGCCGCGCTGCGGGCCGCGATCGCCGACTGTGACCGCAAGCTCGCCAACTACCGCGCCCTGCTCGACCACGACGACGCAGTCACCGTCGCCGCGTCATGGATCGCCGCCACCCAACGCGAACGCAAGAACCTCGAACGCCAGCTCGGCCAGCAGGTCCCCGGCGACCAGCTCACAGCCGAACAGGTCAAGGCGCTGGTGACGGCCTTGAAGGACATTGTCACCGTGCTCGCTGAAGCCCAACCGGCAGACAAGAGCGAGCTGTACGACCAGCTCGGCATCTCACTCGCCTACGACCCTGACGGGACCGTCACCGTCGAGTCGCAACCCCGTGGGTTACAAGTACGTGTCGGAGGGGGGACTACCCCGGGCACATCCTGGGTTCTAGCCCAGTTCCGCCCAAGATCTGCCCCCTCTTCGGGCATCTCACGGACCGCTGCGAGCCATACGTGGATGGTCACATCGGTCTCCTTTGTCGTCCGCATCCTAGAGGCACTCGACACCCGCAACCGTCGTACCAGAGGATGTCCCGAGTTCCGTGGAACTTCGGTGGCGGCCCGGGTGTTGGTCAGGCGGCCTCCTCATCTTCGCATGCCGGTGTGACGTTCTCGAACTGCTTGTCGAGAGCGACGCGTAGCGCAGCGAGGTGCAGGTAGCCGTTCACGCGTCGAAATTGTTTCGCGGCTTCGGTCATGCCGGCCGCGCACCACCGCAACGCCATCTGTCCGTCGCGCCACCGTTTCACGTTGGTGGAGTGGTCGCGGCAGATCTCGATCATGCCTTCGATCGCGTTCGTCGAACGCAACGTCCGCGCGAGAGTCGGTGGGACAGCGAGCCGGTTCACCGTGAGCGTCTCCGCGAGTCCCTCGCGTAGCGACCCGGCCGCACCGGGATGCGCCTTCTCGAGCGAACGCGCGAGTGCTTCGAGAGCCGCTTCCGCGTGGAGCGGGTCCGGGTCGCGATACGCGGCGCGCATCTTCTTCGCGACTGTCGGCGCGACCTGCTTGGGGAGGTGTCCTTCGACGTTGCGGACCTTGTGGAGCTGACAACGCTGAATCACCGGCCGGTCGAAGACCTCACCGACCGCAGCGGCGAGCGCCTTGGCGCCGTCGATGACGACCAGCACCGGACGGCACATATCGAGCTCGCGTTCGCGAAGATCGGTGAGGAGGGCCTTGACGACCGTCGCGTTCTCCGTCGAACCTTCCAACACACCGAGCGGCACCTTGGTCCCATCGACGGTGATCCCCAACGCGACGACGCAGAGATGCTCCGCGAAATGGACCCCGTCGAGCATCACCGCGACGAGATCCAACTCGGAGAGATCGGCGGTCATCATCACCTCGAGGGCCCGTTCGGTCATGGCCACGAACCGGCGCGACACCGCCGAGTGAGATGTTCCCGACGCCATCTGGGTGACGTGGCTGCCCACCGGTTCGAGGCCCGCCCGATAACGACGGGTCGAGAGCTTCGCCATCATCCGCTCCAACGCCAACTCGCCCAACAGCTCGGTATTCGAGAACAGCTCGTAGACGGGCACCGCCACCTCCGCGGTCTTGTCCACGGTGCGGACCCGCGGACGCCGCACCCCAAGCTGGCGGCCGCCCAGCACCACCGAACCTGCCTCGGTGCCGTGACGCACCGCCACCCGGTCCGGGTCATGACGCCCTTTCGGTCCCGCCAACACGGTGACGGACTCGTCCATCAGGACCTGCATCACTTGCAGGCCCGCACCCACCGCGAGCGCCAACAAGCCCTCGCGCATCACGCCCGCGAGTTCACCCATCGCGACGTTCAGCGCATCGGGCACCACGACCTCACCGATCGCAACGCGCGAGCTCTTCGTCTGGTAGTCCTTCTTCACGGCGGTCCCCTTGCTCTCAGAGTTCTTGGCGGAACACCCGACACCTACCAGCAGGCAGGTCTCGAGCGGGGGACCGCCACCTCAAAATCCACGACTACCGGGACAACCTCTCGTACCACGCGCACGGGACCTTGCTCGCCAAAGTGCGCTTCGCAAACCGTAGAGAGTCACTATGCGCGTCGACGGCGCGCTCCATGGTTGATGGCATGGTGAGTCAGCCCCTGCGGCCAACCTTGACTCGACTTCGTCGACTGATGGTGAGCGGCCCTCTACCTTGTAGCCGAACCGCTTGGTGAATCTTCGCGAATACGCGAGCAGCACTCGATGCCGGGCTCCGGTGAGACCGACGTAGAAGAGCCGTCGGTCCTCCGCTAGTTGTCCTGGCGCGGATCGGTAGCTGCCTCCAGACCAGCGGCGAACGGGAACAGGGACCGCTGGAGCCACGGGAGGATGATGAACTGTCGCCCTTTGGCAGCGTGCCAGGCGGGTAACGAGGACTCGACCTGGTATCTGCCATCGCCACTCACTCTCACGGATCCCGACGGCGATCGCTCAATGCAACAGTGGAACCAGACTGACCTGCTGGCCGCTATCCATGTCCGTGCCCGAAGTGATAAGACCTCACCGGCACCACTGGCGAGACGACAGGTGAGTGGTTGAGGCCGGTCCGGGAACTCAGCGCAGATGCCGAGGGGCTTGAGCCGAGCGAGCGGCGGCCGGGTCCCGGGCGACATCGACGAGCACAACAGGAAAAATGACAGCATGCCCGTGTCCGGAGAGGCCGAACTTGACGCGAGCAGCCTCACGCCTGATGATCAGCCTCAACCCAAGCGAGAACGACGATGACGAACATCATGCCCGTCGCGTTCTTTGGTCACGGCACTCCGATGAACGCGCTCGATCACAACCGTTACACCGACGCGTGGCGCGCATTCGGTGCGGCGGTTCCACGGCCTCGTGCGATCCTGATCGTGTCCGCGCAC
>JBBQYZ010000207.1:0-6077 GCA_038208205.1 Gemmatimonadales bacterium
CGTCCCGATGGACGCGGTGCCCGGTGCGCCCGCGACGTCGCTCGACGACGCGCTGCCCTGGCTGAGCGGCGCGGTCGCTCTGCCGATGGCGGTGATGTCGGCCGTCGCCGTGGTCGGGATCCCTCTGCTCGTGATCGCGGCGCTCGACCGCCGCTGGCGGATGCGCCTGCTCGCGGCGGTCGCGGTGGCGGCGCTCGCCGGCATTGTCGTCATCGCGCTGGCAGACCCGGACGAGCTCTCCCCCGCCCGGGTCGCCGGGCTCGGGCTCCAGCTCGTGCTGGTGGCGGTGGCGATCCGCGTATGGGGCGCGTTCGCCGCCTGGGCCTGGGTCGTGGCCGCGCTCACCCAGCAGGCGCTCGTCGGTCTCCACCTCGTGATGCATGCCCCCGTGGCGTCGGAGCGGCTCGCCGGCGTGTTGACCCTGCTCGCCGCCGCGGCGCTGATCGCCATCGTACGCCGGCTGTCGCGGCGCATCACGGTCGCTCCAGCCAAGCGAGAAGTCGGGAGAAGCTGACGAGTTGCGCGCGCATGTCGCCGCTCGGCGCCCCGACCTGCGGCTCGAGCTGCTGGTGGAGCGCGCCGACGCGCATCTGCAGCTCGGCGATCGTGTCGGCGCGAGCCTTCGCCGAGGGACCGAGGGCGCGCGTGCGCTGCTCGAGCGCGGCGGTGGCGCGATACAGCGCGGCGATGGAATCGAGCGCGGTGTGCCATGCCGCGCGCGCGGCGGGCGAAGCATCCTGCCGTCGGTCGGCCCGGACGTCGAAGGTGCGTTGCGTCGCGACGCCGCCCGCGACGTCGACGGACACCGTGTAGGCGCCCGGCCGTACGAAGGCGCCGACCAGCGGCCGCTTTCGCTCCTCGTCCTCGTTCGCTCCGGCCGCCACCTCGACCGGCGCGGGCAGCGTCGGCAGCGACGGGCTTCGCAGGTTCCATGTGACCGGGTTCGGCCCACGCCGCGTCGTCACCGCCTGACGCCACACCTCGGTGCCACCCGCCGCGGTGCCGCGCGCCGCGCGCACCACCACGTTCGCCGTCGTGCCCGAGTCGCGCGCGATCACGGTGAAGGTCATCCCGGTGGCCGGATTCTCGCCGCGAAAATGCATGTCGCCGCTGTGGCTGAGGCGCGGCGCGAGCCGCTGCTGATAGACGACTGGCGGGATCGGCGCGAGCGCGATCGGGGCCGAGGAGGTGTCGGTCAACATGGCGCGCAGCGGACGCAGATCGTCGAGGATCCAGATCCCGCGCCCGTGGGTGCCGAGCACCAGGGCGTCGTCTCGCGGCTGGATCACGAGATCGTTCACCGGCACCGTTGGCAAGTTCGCGCGGAGGGGCCGCCAGCTGCGCGCCTCGTTGCCCGAGACGAACAGCCCGAACTCCGTGCCCAGATAGAGGAGCGCGGGGCTGACGACGTCCTCGCGGATCACGTGGGGCACGACCGACGCCGGCAGATCTGCTGCGATGGAGCTCCAGCTCTGCCCATGGTCCGTGGACCGATAGACCCGGTTCCGGAAGTCGCCGTTCTGGTGGCCGTCGAACAGGGCGTACACCGTGCCGTCGGCCCAGCGCGACGCCTCGAGGTGACGCACCCACGTGCCGCCGGGCAGGTCGGGGATGCGGGCGACGATGTTCGTCCATGTCGCGCCTCCGTCGCGCGAGACGTGAAGCTGGCCATCGTCCGTGCCAACGTACAGCGTGCGCCGGTCGCGCGGCGACTCGGCAAAGGCGCTCGTCGTCGGGAAGAACGACGCCCCGTCGTCGAGCGCGAGGGTGGACGAATCGGGACGCTGGCCCATGATCGCCAGCGACCGGCGGTTGACGCCGCTGGTGAAGTCGCCCAGCCGCGTCCACGTCTCGCCCCGGTCGCGCGAGCGGTAGAGGTTCCGCAGGCCGGCGTACAGCGTGCGCGGATCGTGCGACGACACGGTGAGCGGGGCGTTCCAGTTGGCGCCCTCCTGGAAGCGGCCGACCCGCGGCGCCGCCGGACCCCAGTTGCCGCGCTTGTAGACGTCGCCCTCGGGCCACATGGGACGGATGGTGCGGCGCTCCATCGTACGGAGGTCCACGCGCGTGAGCCCCATGTACTGCGAGCTGACATAGAGCGTGCGACCGTCGGTCGTGTCGAACTGGGCGTGAAACCCGTCACCGCCGCCGACCTGGAACCAGTCCTCGTTGAGGATGCCGTCCGTCCAGCTCGTGGCGCTCGGTCCGCACCAGGCGTTGTTGTCCTGCAATCCGCCGCACACGCGGAAGGGCACGGCGTTGTCCACGCTGACGTGATAGAACTGCGCGACGGGCAGATTGCGCTGATACAGCCAGTGCACGCCGCGGTCGTGGGAGATGCCCAGCCCGCCGTCATCGCCCTTCACGAGGTGGCGCGAGTCCTTCGGGTTCACCCAGATGATGCGATCGTCGCCGTGCAGCGTCTGCCGCGGCTCGCGCCAGGTGTGCCCGCTGTCGTCGGACACCGAATATTGCACCTGATACAGGCGTCGCTCGTCGCTCGGGTCCACGAGCAGCTTGCTCGAGTAGGCGGGGCGCGGGTTGTGGTCGCCCATCTTCCGCCAGCTCGCCCCTTTGTCGTCGGACCGATAGATGCCCGCCAGCCGCCGCTCGTACGAGATGCTCGAGGTGTAGCGCTGGCCCTGCTCGACGGAAGCGTAGACGACGTTCGGATTCTTCCGGTAGACTGAGATACCGATGCGGCCGAGGATGCCGGTCGGAAGGCCGGTGGTGAGGGTGGCCCAGGTCGCCCCCCCGTCCGTGGACTTGTGCAGTGCGGAGCCTGGTCCGCCGCCGACGAAGCCGAACGCCTGCCGGCGGCGCTGGTAGGTCGCGGCGTAGAGCGTGTTCGGATCGGAGGGATCCATCGCGACCTCCGAGACGCCCGTGTCGTCGTCGCCCCGGAGCACGAGCTGCCAGCTGCGGCCGCCGTCGGACGTCCGGTACAGCCCGCGTTCCGCGGACGGCGCCCAGAGCTTGCCGGCCACGGCGACGTACACGATGTCGCGGTTCGTGGGGTGCGTGAGGATGCGCGCGATGTGCCCGCTCTCGGGCAGCCCCATGTTGGACCAGCTCTTCCCGCCGTCCGCGGACTTGTAGATCCCGTCGCCCCAGCCGGAGCTCTGGCGATTGGTCGCCTCACCCGTTCCCACCCAGACCAGATCGGGATCGGGCTGGAAGAGCGCGAGCGCGCCGACGGAGTGGACGCGCTCGTGCTCGAACACCGGCGTCAGCGTGATCGCGCCGTCTGTCGTCTTCCAGACGCCGCCCGTCGCTGACGCGACGTACATCAGCGTCGGATCGGACTCGGAGATCGCGAGATCGGTGATGCGGCCCGACATGGTCGCCGGCCCGATGGCGCGGAAGTGGAGGCCGGTGAGCGGGCCATCGCCCGCTCGGCGCGACTGCGCGGCGATGGACGTGCACGCCGACGCGAGGACGATCGATGAGACGATGAGCGAGGCGCGAGCGCGCATGGACGGCGAGATGGGGTGGGGAGTGGTCGCGACGCCAAGGGTATGCGAGCGCGGGATCGGCGATCAATACTGCCAGCTCCTCACGTCGGCGCCGGGAGGTGCCGTCATGAGCATGCGCTCCCGCGCCCACGGCAGCACCATCTGGGGATAGCGCAGCCGAGAATACGCGTTCAGGCGCGTGTGATCCCCGTTCCAGCAGTGCTCGGCGCGGTCGCCGTAGTCCACGACCGCGTCCGCCGGTGGATTGGCGGAGCGGAGGAAATGCTCCACCAGATAGACGGCGTTGTTCAGGTAGTAGTTGTCCATGTCGCCCACGTAGATGCGCAGCTTGCCGCGCAGCTTGGGGCCGAGCGTCGCCCAGTCGCGCTGGAGGATGTGCGAGAGATCGTAGTGCTCGCGCCAGTACTCGGCGACGCTGCGATCGATCGTGCCGGTGAGCTTGTTCCAGATCGGCATGGGGTAGCCGTTCGCGCCCACGGGCGAGAACACCGACTCCCACACGTCCCACTGATCCCCGGAGCGGCTGTTGGTGCCGAGGGCGAGCTCGCGATGGTTGGTCTGCTCGAGCGTGGTGCTGATGTGCCCGAGATAGTCGCGCTGGCCGGGACGCGCGACGCGCTTGAACGGGCCGGCGCTGAAGTACGCGTTGGTGTCCTTGTAGATGTCCACCACCGTGTAGGCGCGGAAGTCGATGGGATCCGGGCAGGCGACCCAGGCGCCATTGTATTCGTCGGGATAGAACATCTGGACCGCCAACGCCTCCCACCCGCCGGTCGAGCCGCCGAAGGTGGCGCGAGCCCAGCCCTGACCGATGCCACGGTAGCGGCGCTCGATCTCGGGGATCAGCTCGCGCTGGATCGCGTCGCCGTACGGCCCGTTGTTCGCCGAGTTCACGGCGTAGGAGTCGTCGTAGTAGGGCGTGGGGTGCTGGATCTCGATCATCAGCATCCGCGGAAAGCCCGGGGCCGTCCAGTCCCTGTAGAGTTGGTGGCCGAGCTCCTGCTGGATGCGATTGTAGCCGTGCAGATTGAAGCGCGCACTGAAGTCCGGTGTGAGCGTGCTGTCGGGCGGCGTCTCACGAAAGGCGCCCAGGCTCGCGGGGAAGTGCCCGTGGTTCACCACGAGCGGGTAGCGGGCATCGGGATGGGTATCGAATCCCTCGGGGAGCAGCACCCACGCCGCGAGGTTGACCTCGCGGCCCCAGAACTTGGACAGTCGCTCGCTGCGCATCCGGACGTACTTCACGTACTTCGTCTGCTGCGACGCGAAATCGGCGACCGGGGGGATCTCCTGGTCCAGTGTGAGCGCGACGGGCTGCGCGGCGCGCGTGCCGTCGTGAACGAGGGCGCGTACCGGCGAGTAGAGATTCCCCGGCTTGGAGCTCCATTGCTGACCTTCGCCGCGATCGGGCGGCAGCTTCACCGTGCGCCCGTCGCTCCGGCGAAAGGTCTCGTAGCGGTTCACGAGCGCCTGCACCCGGTAGCGCCCGCGCGGCAGCGCGTCGAGGGAACGGATCGGATACCCGAAGGCGCTGGCGTCAATCACCCGCGTCTCGCCCGGCCGCCAGCCGTCCACGTCCACGCCGAACACCTGCGCCGTGCCCACCGCGTCGCCGAGCTGTGTCCGCGGCTCGCCGATGCTGTCAGCGGAGATGAGGAGGAGCAGCCGGCCGTCGATTGGCGTCGCGCTGCGCGCGGCCGGAAAGGTGACGGCGAAGCGGAGGGGCGCACCGGTCGGTTGCGCACCTCCGGTCGCTGCGGTCAGGAGAATGCCAAGCGCGACGAGCGCGGTGAAGCGCCGTGAACGGGATGTCGCATCGAGGTGCATGACGTGGACGAGTTCGGGACCTGGTCGATCAGCGCCGACGAGTCAGCATCATGCGCCCGATCTCGAGTCAGGTCAACGCCCGCCCGAGCAGCATCTCT
Source organism: Gemmatimonadales bacterium (assembly GCA_038208205.1). GTDB lineage: Bacteria > Gemmatimonadota > Gemmatimonadetes > Gemmatimonadales > Gemmatimonadaceae > AG11. The sequence continues at coordinate 5,402 of JBBQYZ010000207.1, forward strand.
TGATAGCAGCGGTACCAATCGCTCTGGATGCGCTCGTCCGGATCGAGCGCCAGCTTGGCGCGAAGTACCTCGGGCGGGCGCGGGTGGCACGTGCCGCCCCGCGCAGCAGGCGCCGGAAGTCGCGCACCGACGCCGGCGTCGCCACGCGCGCCACGGCGGTGGCGTTGAGGCGGGAGTGCACGTCGTTGACGACCACCGCCCTGTCGCGGCGCGTCGGGGCGGCGCTCGCGGCGGGGCGGCGAGCTGCCAGCTGTCAGTGCCGGTACGCGAAGAAGTACATGACCAGCGTGTTCACCACGAGCAGCAGCACCGCCGTCGGGATCTGCGCCCGGATCACTGCGTACTCGTCGAGCTCGAGCAGCGCCGCTGGCACGATGTTGTAGTTCGCCGCCATCGGCGTCATCAGCGTGCCGCAGAACCCCGACAACATCCCGACCGCCGCGACGATCACCACGTCGCCGCCGAAGCGACCCACCACCAGCGGCAGCCCGATCCCCGCGGTCATCACCGGGAACGCCGCGAAGGCGTTGCCCATGATCATCGTGAACAGCGCCATCCCCACCGTGTAGGTCACCACCGCCACGAACGGACTGCCCAGGGGAATCCACCGCTCGGCGAGGCCGGCGATCACCGTACCCACACCCGCGGCGGCGAACAGCGCGCCGAGCGCGGCGAG
>JBBQYZ010000208.1:0-6065 GCA_038208205.1 Gemmatimonadales bacterium
CTCCGCCCAATCCTCCACGCCAAGCACCCTCTCTCCCCGCCTCGCCGCCACCAAGCAGGGTCCAGATGAAGCCGGACGACCCCACAGGGGGGTCAGAATTCAACCGGCAGAAGGGGGTCAGTTTTCACCCGGCGCCGACACGAGCGGCGCGCGGGGGCCCCATGGTGCCGCGAGCGACTTGCGCGCGTCGGCTGGTGCCCAGGGCGTACGCGGAAGCGCCATGGAAGCGGCTATTTGAGATGGACGCGATGACACTCGTCGGCTGCACGGTGTGATCCGCCGAAACTCGCAGCGCCGTGCCGCGGAACGATCCGGAGCGATGGCACTGGGCTTTCCTCGCCTGTGTGGTTTCGCTGGACGGGTGACGCGTTCGAGGCTGGTGATCGCGCGAGGGGACGTGAAGCTGCGACACCTCGCGCGTGATCCTCGCTGCGCACTCGTCATATTCGAGGCGGTCGTTCCGTTCCGAGGGGTGGAGGTGCGCGGGGTGGCGACCCTGAATGACCGCGATGTGACTGAGGTCAGGCGGTCGATCGCGCAACGCTATCTCGGGCGTGACACCGCCGAGGCGACGTGGCGGAGCGTGCGGCGGTCACGGGGTCTTGCTTCAGATGTCGGCGGAGCATCCTCGGGTGTGGGACCTCACGGACATCCTCCCGCGGTAGGCCCACTTGCGAAGTTCCTGCAATGCGAGAGGCGGTGCGACAAGGTAAGTGGACGGGAACACCCTCGCACGGACACGGCCGTATGCCGACGCTCCCGACGGCGATGGGGCAAGGCAGATAGGAGGATTCGCCGCACCGCGCGGCAATCCGCGCGGCAACCATGCGCCTAGTGGCCACTCAGGGCAGGCGGCTACCAGGGTCTCCGTGGGCTAGAGGCCCAAACGCCTCCTCCTTGGGGTCCCGTCAGGGCTGTTCGAGGGCGACGCCGGGATCGGCAAGACGTCCCTCTGGCGGGAAGCGGTCTCGGCGGCGCTCGACCGCTCGTTCTGCGTGCTCTCCTGCCGGCCGGTCGAGTCGGAGGCCCAGCTCGCCTTCACCGGGCTCGGCGACCTGCTCGAGGAGCTGCCCGACTCGGCGAGCGCCGATCTGCCCGCGCCGCAGCGCCGAGCGCTTGACGTCGCGCTCCTGCGGACGGAGGCCGAGGTCATCTGGGAGCAACTATTACAGGGACGCGATCGAAGGCGCGCCGTGAGTCGCCCCAGCTCGAGCGACCCCACCGTCGCACGTGCTGGATCTGGAGCATGCTCTCGCTCGCGGGTAGGTGAGCATGGCGGCCACGGTCGGCGCCCGCCGTCACGTCTTCGTCTCGTCGGCGTAGCGGCCCACAACGATCGTCTAGAGAACCGAGTTTCGCAACATTCCCGTGACACGGCCGTTACCTCGCGGCGCTTAGCCTTAGTGCGATGGAGGCGGCTTTCGAGGCGGTGTCGCGTCGCGCCCTTTCGTGCAGCGGCAGGGACGGGTGGTGGGCTCAGCGGGAGGCGTATTCTCGCCGGTGATGTATGCAGTCTTGCTGGTTGAGGATGACGACCGGCTGCGTGAGGCGACCGCGGCCGCGCTTACGCGTGACGGCTTCGCTTTGAGTGTGGCTGAGGATGGTATCGCGGGATTGGCTGCGTTTCGTGCGCGGCGACCGAGCGTCGTGCTGCTTGACGTGATGCTTCCGCGAATGGATGGCGTGAGTGTGTGCCGCGCGATGCGTGCTGAGAGTGTCGTGCCGATCGTGATGCTTTCTGCGCGCAGCGACCCGATCGATGTGGTGCTGGGACTGGAGGCTGGGGCGGACGATTACGTCACGAAGCCTTTCGACACGCCCGTGCTGGGAGCGCGCCTGCGCGCCGTCCTGCGACGCGCCGACCGTTCTTCGATGGCATCGACGTTGTTCCACGTCGGTGAGTTCGAGATTGACGAGGCTGCGATGCTTGTGCAACGCGACGGGGTGCGCGTGCCGTTGACGACGACGGAGTTTCGCCTCCTTTCCGATCTTGCGCGCAACGCCGGGATCGTACGCACGCGGCCGGCGTTGCTGGCGGACGTCTGGGGCTATGAGTGGGCGGGCGATACCCGGCTCGTCGATGTGCACGTTCAGCGCCTTCGCTCAAAACTTGGTGCTGGCCTCATCGAAACGGTGCGCGGCGTCGGCTATCGACTGGTGCGTGGTTGATGACGCTGCGCACCCGCCTGGCGCTGGCGTTCGCGTTGACGGCTGCACTTGCGACGAGCCTGGTGGGCGTGTTCGTGTACGTGGGGACGGCTGACGATCTGGTTGGACGCGCGCGCGATCAGGTTGCGCAGTCGGCACGCATCGCGCGGGACGTGTACGAATCGCGCGAGCGGCTCTCGTCGCAAGGGTCCGCGAGTCGTCGGGCCGCACACGTTGCGCCTCTCGCGTTGCGTCGCGTGGTTGCGCAAAAGCAGCAGGTTGCCACGCTCGTAACGGGGTCGGGAAGGAGGTCTCGAGTCTGGGGAGGCGCGCCGGCGGCGGGGCTCCCCAGCGGGGTCTTCGTGTCGCGTTCGTTTGCGGAGGAGGAGCGCCAGCTTGCTGCGCTCCGACGGTTGCTGGTCATCGCGACTTTGCTGTCGACGGGGATTGCCGCCGGGGTGGGGCTGATCTTCGCGAGCGGGTTGTCGTTTCGGTTGCGCCGAGCGGCAGCTGCGGCGCGGCGAGTCGCGTCGGGTGAGCTGGGCGCTCGCATCGGCATGCACGGGACGGATGAGGTGGGCGCGCTCGCACTTGCCGTGGACGAGATGGCCGACGCGCTGGGTGAGCGCATCGAGCGTGAGCGACGCTTCGCAGCCGACACTGCACACGAGCTGCGCACACCGATCACGAGCCTCGTCACGGCGGCCGAGCTGCTCCCGGCTGGACGCGCTGCGGCAATCGTGCGTGACAGCGTCGACCGCCTGCGCCGCCTGATCGAACAACTGCTGGAGATTGCGCGCCTCGAGGGAAATCTCGATGCCGTGCAACTCGACGTCGTCGATCTCGTGAGCTTCGCGCACGCTGCCCAGCGTGTCTTCCCGGCTCTCGAAGTCGAGGCCGACCCGGGAGCGTCGACGGTCACCGACCTCGCGCGGCTCGAGCGCATCGCCGCAAATCTGGCGGAGAACGCGTTTCGTTACGGGCGCCCGCCCGTCGTCCTGCGAGTAGCCGAAGACGTGCTCTCGATCTCGGATCACGGTCCCGGCTTTCCCGAGGAAGTGATGGCACACGCTACCGATCGCTTCGTAACAGGCGATAGCGCTCGGGGACAGGGTGTCGGGCTCGGCCTCTCGATCGTCGCCGAGCACGTGCGTACACTCGGCGCGGAATTGACCGTCGCCAACGGTGCTGACGGGGGCGCCGTCGTTTCCGTCCTGTTCCCCCGCTCTGACTGCGCATCACGTCGCATTGCGGAAATGCGGTCGGGTTGAGAATCGCAGTCATGTGCTTGCTCGCCGCAGCTTTGGCCGTCGCATGCATGCCGTCCCGAGGCGTCCGCCTCGAGCACTCGCAGGCATCCTCGGATCGGCGTCCTTCGGGCAACTCGCTGATCGAGATCGATCCACGCACTGGCGCCATCGTGCACGTTGTGGAGATCGCGGATCCAGGGCCGGTCACGGTGAGCGGCTCGTCCGTCTGGGTGGCAAGCCCGCGAAGAAGGATCGTCTCCCGCGTCGACGCGCGCTCGGCCAAGGTCCTTGCAACGACACGCGTAGCCGCGGCGCCCGTCGCGCTTGCTCCCGGACCCAGCGGCTCCGCCTGGGTGCTTGTGTCGGGCGCGTCTCCCGCGGTCGTTCAACTCGACGCGAAATCAGGGCAGATCGTGAAGCGATTCCCGCTCCCTCCCTGTTGCCCGGGCCCGCATTCGATCGCGAGCGAGCCGGGAGGACGCAGGCTATGGGTCGGCGGTCGCGACGGCGTGCTACGGATCGACCCGACGACAGGGGTCGAGTCGATCGTCGCCCCCCACCTCCAGGCCGTGGCAATCGCTCCGGCGCCCGGCGGGCGTGCCTTCGTCAGCGACGGCTGGCTGACGGTGACACCACTCCCTGCTGGCGGCCAGCCGAGCATTGCGTTGGGCGAATTCGGCGAGCCGTCGCAACCAGCGATCGACCCGGCCGGGCTCGTGTACGCCGACGGTGCTCTCTGGATCGTCGCCAGCGCCAAGCGGCTCGTTCTCCCCATCAGCCCGTACGCGATCAACACGGGATTCGTCAATACCTCGACGGGCATGCGCGTCGGTCACGCGCCTGCCGACCTCGCCTACGGGGAAGGTTCGCTCTGGGTCGACAGCCACGGGGACGGCACCGTGTCCCAGATCGACCCCACCAGCCAGCGCGTCATCAGGACCATCCACCTCGGCTATCGACCGGGAGGACTGGCGGCGGGGGCCGGCGCCGTATGGGCAACCGCACGCGGTGTTAGTGCGACGGCCGCAGCAACCGGGCTACTGGCGTTTGACGACCATGGACAGGTCTATACGAGCCGGCCTGACGGGAGCCATCGCAGACGCCTCACGCACGCCCAGTGGCCGCTTCAGGACATCGAGCCCGCGTGGTCGCCCGACGGCCGCCAAATCGCATTCCTGAGGGTTCGCGGAGACAAGGGGAATGACGCATACGTCTACACGCCACTGTCCCTGTGGGTGATGAACGCGGATGGCAGCCGGCAACGAGCGGTTCCGCAAACCAGTGACGCGCTCGGGAGCGCTCCCGCGTGGTCGCCGGATGGATCGAAGATCGCATTCGACGCCGGTTCGCCGTCCGGCATCTATACAATCGAGATCGACGGAACGCACCGCCATCGGATCGCCGGAGTCCTCATGAATGGCGGTGACCCGGTTTGGTCCCCCGACGGCACACACATCGGCTTCGATTCGAATTTTCATACCTCTGACCCCAACGATTACCGGCTCTACACGATTCGCATCGACGGCACGCACCTTCGACAGGTCACGAGTCTTCCCAGTCAGTACATGAAATGGTCGCCAGATGGGCATCGGATCGTGTACAACCGCTATCGGTCCGACGGCGCGTTCCTAGGGGAGTTCGTCAGCCCCGCTTCAGGCGGCCATGAGTCTCGCCTACTGCCGCCGACCAACCGCTATGCCGGAACGCTCGGCGCCTCGGTTGTCTCGTGGTCGTCCGACGGCGCGGCCATCGTCGTATCTGGGGTGGTCGATCAATTCTCGACCCACCCCGCGATCTACGTCGCGAACTCAGACGGTAGCGGTCTCACTCTCGTCGCTCGCGGGAACAACGCGGCCTGGAGCCCCGTACCATAGGCCCACGAACGACGCGAATCGTTACCCACCCGTTACGCAGCGGGGACAGTGCCGTGACGCACGAAGCGTATAGTCCATTTCGTGAGGCTCGTCACAAGGACGGGCGAGCGGATGGAGGAAGCAATAATGCGCACTGCGATTCTCGTAGCAACACTCGCGCTGCTCGCGAGCGTGACCGCACCGCTCGTATCCGCCGGAGGCAGGTCGGAGTCCGGAGGCCCCAAGCGCATAATCAAAGTGCGGCAGGTGCCAAAATCGTTCGTGAGCACCAACGTGGACGTCGCTCCGAAGGGCTTCGGCGCCGGTGACTACTACGTGTTTCACATTCGCCTGCAGGATTCGAAGGGCGTACCCATCGGACTCACCGACGGACAGTGCACGGTCATCTTTATCCAGCACAAGACCACGCGCTATCAATGCCTCGTAATCGAGACCCTTCAACGCGGGACCATTATCCACGACGGCATCTTTATCCCGAACACGGTCAGTCGATTCGCCATCATCGGCGGAACAGGCGACTACTTCGGCGCTGGCGGCGAAGCAATTTACCAGGCGCCCAATCTCGAATTCCGCCTGACGAACTGATCGCGATACAAACGCCACACAGCGCGTGCTCCGCGGGCCCGCCTCGTCGGCGAGGGCGGTCTCAAGGCCTGCATCCCGGGGTTCAGGTGCTCAGAGAGTTGCGCGGCGGCGACACGCCGATCTGGCGGCTTCCGACCTTGCCGAGTGCCTGAGTCACTGCCGCATGACGCCTGGCCGGCCGGCGTCCGTCCTTCGGGCAGCAGGTGTC
>JBBQYZ010000209.1:0-6059 GCA_038208205.1 Gemmatimonadales bacterium
CCGACGGAGCGCGGTGAGCAGGAGCCAGAGCCCGAGCACGAGGAGGCTCACCGGCACCACGCCCACCATGGACAGCGCCGTGGCACCGATGAAGCTGTTCCACGGCTCCGAGGTGTCGTACCTGAACAGCGTGCCGGGCAGGTTGTTGAGCTGATTCGCGACCGCGAGCGCGGCGAGCGATCCGAGCACGGTCAATTGCGCGCGCCGGTCGAGCAGTCCGTCATCCACCACCGGCTCGCGCCGGCGGATCACGAGGATCACACCGACCACGAGGGCGATGAAGAGCGCGACGCCCAGAACCCCGGTGATCAACCGTCGAGTGGACTGGCGCTCGCGGTCGGCGCGGAGGAAGGACTCGGGGAGCTCCACGCCACGCCGGGCGACGAGGGGCTCGCGGCCCGCGAGGTCCACCCACGCGCGCGCCGCCGCGCCCGCGGGGAGGTGCACCGCGGTGTCCGTATAGGTCACCGTCATGTCGCGCCGCGCCGGCCGCGCCACCTCCTTGACCTCCACCTCGCGCAGCGTGGTGGTGTCCACGCCGGACGCCGACAGCGCGGTGCGCGCGATGCGCCGCGCCTCGCCCGCGTCCACCGTGTCGCGTCGCGCGCCCTCGGCGACGACGTGGCGCACGTCGAGCGGCCGGCCATCGGGCCACAGGCGCACGCGCCACTCCTCGGCCCGATCGGCCGCCGCGCCGCCGGTGTGGACGAACCGCACGATCCACCATGACGGCGGCGCGTAGCTCCGCGCGAGCGGCTGCGCCTGCGGCACCACCTCGTACCGCTTGAGGAAGCGCGACCACCCCGGGGCCGGCTCCGTGGCCGTGGTCGAGAGACGCCGCCATCCGCCGGGGTCCACGCCGCGTGTGCGCAGCACCGAGTCGCCTACGGCGAGCACACGCGAGCGGTCCGCCGTGAACCGCGACCCCAGCACCGGCCGAGGCGGCACCCCGATCGCGGACACCAGTCCGAGCGCGATGGCCAGGCCGGCGAGCTGGTGGGCGCGCGTCGACATCGTGCGCTCGGGGCGCCGCGCCGTGATTGCCGGAGCGTGTGCCGCCTCCGGTGCGCCGGTCCAGGCGGCGAAGCGCGCGTCGGGAGGCGCAGCGACGAGGCCCCGCTGACGCGCCCACTTCCACGCCACGGCGACGGCCGGCGCGAGCAGCGCGGCGAGGATGATCGCGGCCGACAGCCGGTACTCGACTGCACTCCCCGACGCGGTGAAGAGGCCGAACAGCACGAGGTCGTACACGTAGTGCGCGACCACCGTCACCAGCAGCCCGAAGCGGAGGAATAGCACCGCCCAGAAGCAAGCGTCGAGGAAGATCTCCACTCCGCGCGAGTACGGGGGCCACGAGTCGTAGCTCGCGTGCGCGAAGCCGAACACCAGCGCCGAGAGCACCACGCCGCCCGCCATCCACCAGCGGCGGCGCGGGCGGGCGCCGACCCACAACGAGAGGAGCGAGAGCGGGAGGGCGCGAAAGAGCGACTCCTCCCACACGCCGGCATTGAGCGACACGGCGATGCCGGAGATCCACGGCAGCGGCGACGCGATCTGGTTCGGGTCGTCGAGCATCTCGCTCGGCACCCACCAGCCGAACAGCGTGCGCGTGGCGAGGTAGAACACCGCCACGTACGCGAAGGCGATCGTCGACGCGGCGTAGCCGCCGGCCACGCGGGCGGCGACCTCGCGCGTGCCGCGGTAGCGCCAGAGCTTCCACCAGTCCAGTTGATCGGGGAAGGCGTGGCGCGTCGCCACCTCGGCCGCGGCGAGGGTGAAGGCGGTGAGGAGCCCGGTGAACACCGCGGCCGCCAGCGCGCCGCCGAAGAGCGTTGCCTGGAAGGTGGCGGGCGAGAGGGCGGTGTCGTAGCCGTACCAGCTTCCCGGCAGCTCGTTCAGACCGGCGAGGAGAGCGAGCGCGCCGATCACCCCTCCGACGATGAATGCCTCGCGCCACCGCACGCGCCGCGCGCGCGAGTAGGTAAACAGTGCGACCATCCCGGCGATGGCGATGGCGAGCGCACCCAGGCTGGCGACCAGCGCGAACAGCTCGTTCGACGAGCGCATCTCGCCGTAGCGGCGCTGGAAGCTCTCGGGGATCTGCACGTACCGCCGCGCGCGCGTCGGCAGGTCGCCGGCCAGCACGACGTCGAGCCGGATCGGGGCGGCCGCCACCCGGCGGTCGGTGCGCTCGAAGGTGAAGGTGCGGTCAACCCGGTTGCTCCCCTTCTTCGTCTCGTACGACGAGGCGACCAGGCGCCACCGCTCGAGCGGCTCGCCGATCCAATCTCGGAGCACGGCGGTCGCGGTGCGCTGTGCCGAGTCGGGGTCGAGCCCCGGTCGCACGTCCGCATCGGCGAGGCGCCGCTCGAAGCCGAGGAGCCGGCCGTCGGGCGCGAGCTCCACGCGCGCCTCCTGCGGCCGGCCCGGCGTGAAGGCGCGCACCGACCAGGTGAACGGCGCCACGTCCCGGCCGCGCAGGAGCGCCGCGAGCGTGTCGCGGCCGCCGCCCGCGAGCTCCACGTAGGTGCGCAGCGAGTCGTGGGCGCGAAAGCGCACGGCGCGCCGCGCGCTCGGCGCCGCCACGTCGTGCGCGAGCAGGAAGGAGTCGGCCACCGCCTGCGCCTGGTCGCGCGTGATGCGTTGCTCGAGCGCCAGCAGCGGGAGCGCGCGGGGAAAGAGCCACGCCGCGGTGGCGGCGGCGACGAGCGAGACGAGCGCGATCGCGAGCACGAGCGATCGCGAGCGGGTGGGCCGGGCGTCTGGTTCGTCGTTCACGCGCCTCACGGGGTGAAGGGGTCGCTCTCCAGGGTCAGCGCCCGGGCGTGGCCCAATATCGCCTCCGTCGTCGCGCCTGAAAGGGGCGATCGCGCCGCCGCGTGTTGTTCCACGACCGCGTCGGGACGACATTGATGTCGTGAGCACCCTGACCCCGGAGACGGCCGCGCGGTTCGCGGCGCTGGCGCTGGCGCACGTCGAGCGCGAATACCCGAACAAGCTCGATCACGTCCTCCACGGCGCGAGTGACCTGTTCGCTCCGCGCGCGCTGCATCCCGTGTTCTATGGCAGCTTCGACTGGCACTCGTGCGTCCACGGCTACTGGCTGCTCGCCACCCTGCTTCGCCTTCACCCGCGCGAGGCGGGCTCGCAGGCGACGCGGGCGCTGTACGACCGGCAGCTCACGCCCGAGAAGCTCGTCGTCGAGACGGCGTATCTGGCGGCGCCCGGCCGCGCGGGGTTCGAGCGACCGTACGGCTGGGCGTGGGTGCTGATGCTGGCCGCCGAACTGGCGCGGCACGACACCGACGACGGCCGGCGATGGCGCGCCGCCGTCCGGCCGCTGGCGAGTGCGGTGGTGACGCGCTACACCGAGCACCTGTCCACGCTCACCTATCCCATCCGCGTCGGCACCCACTTCAACACTGCCTTCGCGCTCGCGCTCGCCCTCGAGTACGCCGACGAGACCAGCGACAAGCGGTTCGCACGCCTGCTCCGTGCGCGCGCCATGGGATGGTTCAACGCCGACCGCGACTGTCAGGCCTGGGAGCCGGGTGGCGACGACTTCCTGTCGGGCGCATTGATGGAAGCCGAGTGCATGCGGCGCGCGCTCGAGCCCGCGGCCTTTACGGTGTGGATGGACGGCTTTCTCCCGCGTCTCGCCGCGCGCGCGCCAGCCACGCTGTTCACGCCCGCCACGGTGAGCGACCGCACCGACGGCAAGATCGCCCACCTCGATGGATTGAACCTGAGCCGCGCCTGGTGCTGGCGGTCGCTCGCCGGTGCGTGGCGCGAGACCGACCCGCGCCGCGCGCTGGCGCTCGAGGCGGCGCGGGTGCATCTCGACGCGAGCCTGCCGCACGTGGCCGGGGATTACATGGGCGAGCACTGGCTCGCGACCTTCGCCCTGCTGGCGCTGCTGGCATAGCGGCGCCACGACGACCGCTCAGCTTTTCTTCTTCATCGCTGCGGCCTGCAACTGCGCGAGCTCGGCCTTGTGCTCCTTGAAGAACTGCTGGTTGGCCACGCTGAGCTTCGTCGCTTTCGCCACCGAATCCGGGCTCGTGCCCTCGCTCAGCATGTACTGCGCGAGCCCGCCCTGCATCATCGTGTTGGTGATCACGACGAAGTCGCGCACGTCGAGCCCACCATCGCTGATCATCGCGCGGATCTGCGGGCTGCCGTCGAAGTACTTCTCCAGCTGGTCGATCGTCGGGTTGTCGCTCATGTCCGTGACATTGGTGGGTGCGGACTTGGAGAAGTCCGTGGCGTTCATCTTCGCCGTGATCGCCGCCCACTTCCTCACCTCGTCCATCGTGAGCGTGTACTCGCCGGATTCGCGCTCGTCGGCGTCGCCGCCGTTGGTGCTCGCGACGCCGGTGCTCGGCGAGCGCGTCGGGGGCACATTAACCGAAGTACCGGCCGGCGTGTCGGCGCTCTTGCCGGCGCACGCGGTGACGGCGGCGGCGAGCACGAGGCGGGGGATCAGGGTGCGGGTCGCGTGGCGCATGGGGGTCATGGTCTGGTGGTGGAAGCGGCGGACTTCGGCCTGTGCCGCACGATCAGGTATCCGTCTTCGGACTTCGTGAGGCCGGGCGTTCGCCCGTCGTCCGGATGCGTGAAGCTCACCCGCCACACCCCTGGCTCGGGCTGTCGCAGCTCGATGGTGTAGATCGGGTCGTCCGCCTCCGATTCGCTCGCGGCTGGTCAGTCGCCGACGTGCGTCGAGTCATGGGCGCGCGCCCATTGGTCCGCCCAGGTGTGTGACTCGCTGGCGGAGAAGTAGCCAAGGCGCGCGATCGTCGTGCGGCCGATCTCCGTGGGACGACCGGGCCGGAAGGTGATCTTGAGGTGCGCGGTGTCCCGCTTCGCCTTCTTCATCTCCTGCTCACCGGGCTTCGTGTCCTTGCCATCGCAGGCGGTGCCTCGTCCTGGCGCGGGTTCTGGTCCCACGCGATCGACTGCACCACCATCGTGCCGGGGCGCGTGCCGATCCCGGAGAGGCGCGCTCGCGTCGCGTTGAACGCGGCGTCGGGGCCGATCCGCTCGGTGGAGCGGAGGTAGTTCAGCGGTCCGCTCGCGAACTGTCCCGTGCTCGCCTTTACGGCATTGACGTCGACCTTTGCCTCCACCGCGTACGCGAGCTGGAATTCCTTCGACCGTGTGTCGAAGCCGGAACGGAACTCCACCTCGAAGGTGAGGCAGTCGGCAATCGCCTCCTGCGCCTTCATGGCCACGCCGTTCGACCCGTCGGACCCGCCGAGGAGCTGCATCTGCCGCTCGAGCGCGACGATCTGGCCCATCGCATTGAAGTCGTGGCCCTCGCGGCACTGAGTCACCGCGCGCTCCATCCCCTTGGTGTAGGCGTTGTCCAGGATCTTGTGGGCCGATGCCCGGCCCTCGCGCCGCCGTTGCCAGAGGAGCCGGGCGCGAGGATCGTTTGCCGATGCGCGGAGATCCGCATTCTCGTCGGTGGTCCCGATGCCGAGGAGCTGGATCTGTTGCTCCCACCCCAGGTAGCGCTGCAGGCAGCATTCGGCCATCCGATCGTCCGTCTCGGCCGTGTGCAGCAAGGGGCGAAGTATCGAGTCGTAGTACTCGAGCATCGCCTCGACCAGCCCTGACCCGGCAGCCGCGCTCGCCGTCTGATCTGAAGGGTCCGCCGCACGGGTGCGGTCGATCAGCTCGGCGACGCGCCCGTAGATGCGCGACTCCAGCACGCTCGCGCGCTCGAGCGCCTGCCGCCCCGGGTCGTCCGCCGCGGCGCGCGCGAACCCATAGCCGCTGAAGTGCATGACCTTGAGCTCGATCCGGTCTCGGTCGGGCGAGAGCGGGTAGTGATAGGCGTCGTCGCCCCTTCCGGCGTAGCCATAGGCGACCTGCTCCACCACCGGCACATCGATTTTGGGACGGATGGTGAGCGTCGCTGCCCGCATCAGCCGCAGCCCCGACGGCTCGATGTGCACCGCCGCGACGCTCCCGCCGCGAAGAGGCAGCCCCTTCACCGCGCTCACCGGCACGATCGTGATCGTGGCATCGCTGAGCAGCGCGCTGTCGGGAAT
>JBBQYZ010000210.1:0-6050 GCA_038208205.1 Gemmatimonadales bacterium
GATCGACGAGGGGTTCTATTACGACTTCGAGGTCGCCACGCCGTTCACGCCCGACGATCTGGACCGCTTCGAGTCCGAGATGCGAAAGGTCGTGGCCGAGAAGTATCCGTTCGTGCGCGAGGAGGTGGGACTCGACGGCGCACGGCAGCGGTTCGCCGACGACCCGCTCAAGCTCGAGCGTCTCGACGACTTCACCGACCCCGCCGAGATCATCTCGACATATACCGACGGGCCGTTCGTCGACCTGTGCCGCGGCCCGCACGTCCCTGACACGGGGCGCCTCAAGCACTTCAAGCTGCTGAACGCCGCCGGTGCCTACTGGCGTGGCGATGAACGGCGGCAGATGCTGCAGCGAATCTACGGAACGGCGTTCTTCAAGAAGGACGAGCTGGACGCCTACCTGTTCCGGATCGAGGAGGCCAAGAAGCGCGACCATCGCAAGCTCGGCCGCGAGCTCGATCTCGTGATGTTCCACCCGTACTCGCCGGGCGCCGCCTTCTGGACGGAGCGCGGCACGACGCTCTACAACACCCTCGTGGAGTTCGTGCGCGAGCGTCAGCGGCGCGACTTCGCCGAGATCAAGACGCCGCTGCTCTACAACAAGGGACTCTGGGAGACATCGGGACACTGGGGCAAGTACCGCGAGAACATGTTCCTCGTGCTCGACAACGAGTCAGGGGAGCACGACATCTCGCTCAAGCCGATGAACTGCCCGTCGCACTACCTGATGTATCTCGCCAAGCGGCACTCGTATCGGGAGCTGCCGATGCGCTTCGTCACCTTCGACGTGCTGCACCGCAACGAGATCACCGGCGCGCTCTCCGGCCTCACCCGCGTGCGGCAGTTCGCGCAGGACGACTGCCACGTGTTCCTGCGCGAGGATCAGATCGCCGACGAGGTGAAGTTCCTGATGCAGTTCATCCTCGGCCACTACGCGGCGTTCGGGCTGCAGGCGACGCTCAACTTCGCGACGCGCCCCGAGCAGCGCCTCGGCGACGACGCGATGTGGGACCGGGCCGAGGGCGCGCTGCGCTCCGCGCTCGAGGCCACGGGGCAGGCGTATGCCCTCAAGGCAGGCGACGGCGCCTTCTACGGTCCCAAGATCGACTTCGACGTCACCGACTCACTCGGCCGCGCCTGGCAGCTTGGTACGATCCAGCTCGACTACGCGGCCCCCGAGCGGTTCGACCTGCAATATGTCGGCGAGGACAACGCCGAGCATCGCCCCGTGGTGATTCACCGCGCGGTCAGCGGCTCGTTCGAGCGGTTCATCGCGATTCTCATCGAGCACTTCGCGGGGGCATTTCCCACTTGGCTCGCGCCCGAGCAGGTGCGAGTGCTGCCGATCAGCGAGGAGCAGGCGCCAGTCGCAGCCGCGATCGTCGAACGGCTGCTCGACGCCGGCATCCGGGCACACCTCGACGCGCGCAGTGAGACGCTCAAGTACCGCGTGGCGGAAGGCGCGCGGATGAAGATCCCGTACATGTGCGTCGTCGGTCGCCGCGAGGCCGAGGCCGATCAGGTGGCGGTCAACACGCGTGGGGCGGGGGAAGGACAGAAGCCCGCGCCGGTCGCGGTGCAGGATTTCATCGGGCGCATTCGTCGCGAGATCGAGGCGCGCAACCTGACGCTGGGCGCGGGCGCGTAGCGAATCGAAGGCAGTGAGGAGCAAGATCGACGTGATCGCCGCGAGTCAGGGAGCGTGCCGCACGGCAACCGCCTCGCTCACCCGGTAGTCCGCCGCGCCGACGATCACCTCGAAACGCACCGCGCCGTTGGCCGCGACCTCGAACGGCACCTCCGACCGGCGCATCACCGGCCCACCACCCACCGCCATCACGACCTGCGCGCTGTCGCGGCCTCCGTTCGCGGACAGGAGCTCCACCCTGTAACGCGTGCCCGGACGGGCTGGCACACCCACCGTCCCCTGCGCCGCGGTCGCCGACTCCTGCCCACCGTCGGTGTAGCCGTACGAATCCGGTATCTCCTCGAGCGCCGCGTCTTCCGGGATGAGCACCGAATTGGTGCGGTGCCCTCCCTCGTCGGTCACCACGATGGTTGCGTCTCGCGCCGTCACCTCGAGCGTGGGCACCGTCGCGGTGTCGGGACGCGAGGGACCGGTGCTCCCGGAGAGTCGAGTGGAGTCGATGCCGTAGCGCGGGCCCGCTGGCACGTCGCGCCCGCTGGAGCGGCCGGGCATGCTTCGCCCCTCGCCACAGGCGGTAGTCACACTCGCGGATACGAGTGCAACGCCCAGCAGGCAGAGGGAGGAACGGCAGAATCGCATCGAGCGTGGACCTCGGGTCGAACGCCTGGTCGGTCAGAACGTGCGTGGAGCCACCGCGAGGCGGTCAGCGTCGCGCGCCTCCACACCCGGTGGACGATCGGCGGCCGCGTTCGGTCAATTGGTCAGGTCGGCCGGTTCCTCAGGTCGGCGCGCTGCAGCTCCACTCGCCCGGTCGAGCATCCGGCGAAGGACGGCCACCGGCGGTCCGTTGTATCCCCTCCGGCCCCCCGATAGCTTCCCATCCTCCCCGCTGCGCGTCGCGCGGCGGTTGACCCGAGCGATCACAAGCATGCCGGATACATCGCGTATCCCCGTCATCGTCGCCGCCGCGCGGACGCCGATCGGGAAGTTCCTCGGCGCTCTCGCCTCGCTCTCTGCCCCCGAGCTGGGCGCGATCGCGATCCGCGCCGCCCTCGAGCGGTCGGGCGTGAACGCGGCCGACATCGAAGAGGTGATCATGGGTCACGTCGTCCAGGGAGGCACCGGCCAGGCGCCGGCGCGCCAGGCGATGCTGAGAGCGGGCGTACCGAGCAGCGCCAGCGCGCTCACCATCAACAAGGTGTGCGGGTCGGGGCTCAAGGCGGTGATGCTCGCCGCGCAGTCGATCAAGGCCGGCGACGCGCAAGTCGTCATCGCCGGCGGACAGGAGTCAATGTCGAACGCACCGTACTACGTCAGCGGAATGCGCAGCGGCGTGAAGCTCGGCGACCAGACGATGGTTGATGGCGTGGTCAGGGACGGGCTCTGGTGCGCCACCTGCGAGGTCCACATGGGTGGCCACGCCGAGTATACCGCCAAGAAGGCGAACATCACGCGGTCGCAGCAGGACGAGTTCGCCGCTGCCTCGCATCGCAAGGCGGTCGAGGCGCAGAAGGCCGGCCGCTTCAAGGCCGAGATGGCCCCGGTGACCATCAAGGGCAAGAAGGGCGATACCATCGTCGATGTCGATGAGGGGCCGCGCTCCGATACCACCGCCGACGTCCTGGCGCGGCTCCGTCCCGCCTTCGCCAAGGGCGACGACGCGACCGTCACGGCCGGTAATGCGAGCTCGCTCAACGACGGAGCCGCTGCCCTGGTCGTCACCTCGCACGCGTATGCCGAGACGCACGGCCTGAAGATCCTCGGGCGCATCGACGCCTACGCGACTGGCGCGGTGGACCCGAAGGATCTGTTCTTCGCGCCGATCACGGCGGTGAACAATCTCATGCAGAAGCAGGGGCGCGCGATTGGCGACTACGACCTGATCGAGGCGAACGAGGCGTTCGCGTCGCAGGCGCTCGCCAATGGCGCTGGGCTCGACTGGGACTGGGACCGCGTGAACGTCAACGGCGGTGCGATCGCGCTCGGACATCCGATCGGCGCCAGCGGCGCCCGCGTTCTCACCACGCTGCTCTACGCCCTGCAGGACCGCAAGCTCGCCAGCGGACTCGCCACGCTCTGCCTTGGTGGCGGCGACGCGGTCGCGCTCTCTGTCTCCCGAGGAAATTAGAATGCCGACGACGATTGCACTGGCCTCCCGCGCCCCGCGCGCCCGTGCGCTGGGAATTCTCCTTGCCGCCGGCGCGCTCGCGCTCGCATCGCAGTTCGCGCTGCCCATCCCGGGAACGCCGGTGCCGCTCACCCTGCAGCCGATGCTCGTCGTGCTCGCCGGCCTGCTGCTCGGCCCCGTCGACGCCGCGGCGGCGATGGTGGTGTACCTGATCGCGGGCGCCGCGGGGCTCCCCGTGTTCTCCCCGATCGGTGCCCCCGGACTTCTACGACTCATCGGCCCGACCGGCGGATACCTCCTGGCCTATCCGGCGGCCGCCGCTGTCGCCGGCCGGCTCGGAGCCGGACGGACAACGTTCGCCGCGCGTGCCCTCGCGGCGATGGCGGGGATCGTCGTCCTCTACCTCGGCGGCCTCGCGCAACTCGCCGTGCTGTCGGGAAGCCTGGCGCGAGCGGCCATGCTCGGCGTGCTGCCATTCGTGGCGGCTGACGCGGTGAAGGCGTTCGTTGCCGCGGCGGTGAGCGCTCCCCGCTGGCGTAGCGCCGTCTGACCAGCGAGGCGAGTCCGGTCGTTCGTCGCCCGCTCGCGGGGACGATCGGGCGAGTGCTCGCCTTCGTCGTACTGTTCGTCGTCCTCCAGATCGCGGCGGCCGGCGTGCTGGCCGGTCCGCTGGTGTGGCTCGTCGGCCGCACCGGGCAACGCCTGCGGGTGGACAGCCTGCTGACACTTGCGGCAGCGTTCGCGACCACGGCGATCATGGTCCGATCCGTCGACGTCCGTCCCTGGCGCGACGTCGGCCTGGGGCGCGATGCCGCCACGGTGCGCCGCGTGGCTGCGGGATGGTGCGTCGGTGGTGGAGTGATCCTCGCCGCCTGCGCAGTCCTCTTCCTCGTCGGCTGGCTTCGCATCCAGCCTGCGGCCGCCGGCTCCTCGCTCGGCGCCGCGGCCCGGGTGAGCGCCTTTCTGATCCCGGCAGCGCTCTGGGAAGAGCTGCTGTGCCGCGGTTACCTTCTCACGGCGGTGCGCGACTCGCTCGGCGTGAGGGGCGCCGTGCTGGTCACGAGCCTGCTCTTCGGGCTGATGCACATCATCAACGTCGGCGCGACCGTGGAGTCGGTGGCGATCGTGACGTTGGCCGGAATCTTTCTGGCTGCCGTGCGCGTCGTCTACGAGAGCCTCTATGCCGCGTGGGCCGCCCACCTCGCGTGGAACTGGGTGATGGCCGTGCCCCTGCACGCGTCGGTCAGCGGGCTGCAGCTCGAATCCCCTGACTACCGCACTGTCAGCGCCGGTCCGGAGTGGATCACTGGCGGAGTCTGGGGGCCGGAGGGGGGAGTGGTCGCTGGACTGGGCATGATCGCTGGACTGACGTACCTGTACACGCGGCGTCGCCGCGAGGAGTCATAGCACGATGGCCGACCGCATCGCCGTCATCGGCGCCGGACAGATGGGCAACGGGATCGCGCACGTGTTCGCGCAGGCCGGCCTCGAGGTCACGATGATCGACGTCGCACAGGCGGCGCTCGACAAGGGACGCGACACGATCGCGAAGAACCTCGATCGGCAGATCAAGAAGGGAGCACTGCCGGAATCCGAGCGAGGGCAGATCCTCGCGCGTGTCACGGCGGCCACGTCGATGGACGCCGTACGAGGCGCGGCGCTCGTCATCGAGGCGGCCACCGAGAACCGCGACCTCAAGTTCCGGATCTTCGGCGATCTTGATCGCGCTGCCGACGCCGGCGCCGTGCTGGCCACGAACACCAGCTCCATCTCCATCACCGAGATCGCCGCACGCACGCAACGTCCCGATCTCGTGATCGGCATGCACTTCATGAATCCGGTGCCAGTGATGCAGCTCGTGGAGATCATCCGCGGACTCGCCACCTCCAACGAGACGACCGCCCGCGTGGTTGGTTGGAGCAAGGCGGTGGGCAAGACGCCGGTGGAGGTCAACGACTTTCCCGGGTTCGTCGCCAACCGAATCCTCATGCCGATGATCAACGAGGCAGTCTATTGCGTGATGGAGAACGTCGGGACGCCCGACGCCATCGACACGGTGATGAAGCTCGGCATGAACCACCCAATGGGCCCGCTCGCGCTCGCCGACCTGATCGGTCTCGACACCTGTCTTGCCATTCTCGAAGTGCTGCACGACGGGCTCGGCGATCCGAAGTACCGACCCTCGCCGCTGCTCCGCAAGTACGTCGCGGCGGGGTGGCTCGGCCGGAAGTCCGGGCGCGGCTTTTATAGTTATTGATGATCGCTCGAGCCCTC
>JBBQYZ010000211.1:0-6047 GCA_038208205.1 Gemmatimonadales bacterium
CGCGCGCCAACAACCCGTAGGCCCGTTCGGCCGCGGCGGCGGCGACTCGCCCTTCGCGCTCGAGCCCATCGGGGACGTGGACGCGGAAGTGCGGCGTCTCGAGCGTGCGATAGCGGTTGTAGGGCGCAGGCTGCGCGCACAGGTGCGGTGCGCCGAGCAGCGTGAGCAGCGTGCCGAGCCCGGCGACGAGCGTCGCAGCGCGGATTCGCATCAGCGCGACGGAAGCGTGCGGAAATAGCGCTCGATCCCGTCGGCGACGCCGCGCGCGTAGCGGTCCTGGAACACGGGGGTGCGGAGTGCTGCCTCCTGCTCGGGGATCATGAGGAAGGCGCCCTCGCAGAGAACGGCCGGGTACCAGGTGCCTCGCACCACGGCAAGGTTGTCGTAATTGACGCCCAGGTCCATCAGTCCCATGCGCGACACCATGCCGCGCTGCACCTCCCGTGCGAGGGGCTCGCTGTGGGCGCGGAAGAAATACGTTCCCGTACCGGGGGCCACGAACGGGTTCACGCCATCAGGATAGGCGTTGAGATGGATCGAGACGAACGCATGCACGTTCGCCTGGCGGGCGATGATCGGGCGGTCGCCGAGCGCCACGACCGAGTCGGTGGTGCGAGTCATGACGACGCGCGCGCCGCGCTCCTCCAGGATGCTCTTGAGACGGAAGCCAACCGGCAGGGTGGCCTGCGGCTCCCAGAGCCCGGTCGGTCCGGTCGCGCCGATGGGTGGGTGGCCGGGGTCCACGGCGATCGTGAGGCCCGCGAGCGGGCGTCGACCGTCGATCGCGGGCCGACCGCGCAGCCGCAGCACGAGCGCGTTGTTCTCCCACAGGACGAGGTAGCCGAATGGCGCCGCGCGCAGGTTGACCGTCACGCGCGCGCGGCGCGCCGTCTCCTGCCGCCACTCCACGGTGCGCACCATGCTGTCCGACGCCGCATAGTTCACGATGTCGGTGTTCCCGCGGACGCCGTAGAGCGTGATCTCGATCGCCCGGTCGCGCTCCTCCACGAAGTATGGCGCTCGCTGGCCGATCGGGAGCAGGACGTCTTCGCCGGACGACGCACCGCGGACGCGCATGTTGGAGAGGATGCGGCGGGGCGCGAGCGTGGCGGGAGGAAGGTCGCGCACATCGGCCGTGTCCACGTACACATCGAGGTCGTCGTCGAGCTGCACGCGGGCGAATCCCTCCGTCCGCTCGACGAGGGGCACGATCGTACCGGGCGCGAAGAACCACTTGTACGTTCCACCAGCACTCGGGCGGCCGATGATCACGCGGTCCGTGTCGGCCGCGGCAGACGGGTCGCCGAGCTGTACGTACGACAGCGGCTGGTCGCGGCGAACGAGCAGCTCGCGCATGCTGTCGACCCGTGATGCCAGGGCCGCGAGGGTGTCGGCGCGCGAGGTGGCGAAGGCCTCGGGCTTCCTGCCCGCCGTCGAGTCGCCAATGGGCAACGTGGCGGCGACCACGGGCGCCCGATAGCGGATCGGCAGCGTCAGTCGCACCGTGTCGGCGCCGCGGGCGGCGACGAGCTGGTACTGCGCAGCGTCGGGGGACGGGTTGGCGAGGAAGGCGAGGAAGGCGCCGTTGGGGGCCACTCGCGCGAGCACGCCATTGATGGTAAGGCTGGCACGCCCGCTGCCGATCGACCCGAAGATGAAGTTCGAGTCGCGCGACGTGATCGTCTGGTTCGCCGACGGGTAGACCACGCGGATGGCGAGGGGACCATCGACGGCGGGCACCGGGGGGAGCAGCGGGGCCGCGTCGGGCAGGAACGGTGCGTCGGGGGCGGGCGCCGGAAGGCGTGAGGAGCCGGCGCAGGCCAGGGCCGCGGCGAGGAGCGGGACCAGCGCGGCGGTCGCGAAGCGGAGGGACGGCATGGGCAGAAGCTAACGGTCGGCAGGCGCGGTGCGCGAGCGAGGCGGCGGGGCTGCCGTGCCCTGGCGCCTCGGCGCGTTGATGCGTTGGCGCGTCAGATGGGCGCGTCCTATATTCGCCGCCCGTGGTTGGTTTGCGACCGCGGCCGCAGCATCGGCCGTCTCGACGCGACCCGAATCCGGGTGGCGTCCGCGGCCGTACTGAAGGTTGGAAGGTGCGCGATCTGATCGGCGCGCCGCACGCCACGCCAGTCCGGCGCCGCCACTTGCTCCATCGGAGCCGCTGAGGTTCGATTCCTGTGACCGTCCCCATCACTCCCGGCCCCGCACGCGTGTCGACTTCCGGATCAAGCGCCCCCGTCATCGTCCACGTCTTCGCCCGTACGGACGTGGGGCGCACTAGGGAGCACAACGAGGATGCATTTGCGGTGGCGGACCTGTCGCGTGGGGTGACGACGCTCGAGCCGTCGCTCCAGACGCATGCCGTGGGCGATCGTGGCACGCTGTTCATGGTGGCGGACGGAATGGGAGGAGCGGCCGCCGGGGAGATCGCCAGCGCGATGGCGATCGAGGTGGTGCTGCGCGAGCTGACGGACGAGCTGTCCGAAGCCGACGTCCCGAGCGAGGAAGCATTCGCCACGGCCATCAAGCGCGCCACTGCGGTGGCCAACGGCCACATTCACGGCTTCGCGGTGGAGCATCCCGAATACCGCGGCATGGGCACCACGGCGACGGTCGCCGGCCTGCTCGGTGACACGCTGTATCTCGCGCAGGTCGGCGACAGCCGCGCGTATCTCGTGCGCAACGGGGTGGGCCGGCAGATCACGAAGGACCAGTCGCTGATGCAGAAGCTGATCGAGGCCGGCGAGATGACGGAGGAAGAGGCTGAGCACAGCGAGCGGCGCAACATCATCCTGCAGGCGCTCGGCCCGGAGGCGGTGGTCAAGGTGGACCTCACCCATCAGCGCGTGCGCAAAGGGGACCTGCTGGTCCTCTGCAGCGACGGGTTGAGCGGACAGGTGCGCGCCGACGAGATCACCCGAATCGTGTGCGAGGAGCACAACCTCGCCGCGGCCTGCGACCGGATGATTCGGCGCGCCAACGAGAACGGCGGTCCCGACAACATCACGGTGATCGTCGCACGGTTCGACGGGGAAGGACTGGCCGACGCGACCGATGCGGACGACGTGGGGCATCGCACGTTTGCCCTGGCGAACGACTCGGAACAATCGCCCGCCGAATCGCGGTCGGTGGGCACGGCCACCACCCAGCCGATGGTGGCAGCACGACGCACGACGAAAGAGATGCCGGCCGAGGCGTTCTTCGTCACCTCGACGATCCGCGACGACGTCGCGGTGCGGCGCAACCGCGGATCGCTCGTGGCCCTGCTCTTTCTGCTGGTGTTCTTCGCTGGCGCGCTCTGGTGGATGTATCGCACGGCGGAGCGGGTCGTGGGACCGAGGCAGAACGTGGGAACGACCCAGTCGACGGTGCCGGCCGGCCGGCCCTGACCGCGCGCGTACCGTGGGGTGCGCGAGCCGGTGCACTTGTGTCGCCCTACGCCGGCGTGAGCATTCCCAGGACTCTCCTGCCCCGCGCGCCCGTCGCGGTGGGAACGTTGCCCGGCAGCCCTTCCAGATGCAGGTGGGCGAGCAGCGCGAAGGCCACCGCCTCCTTGGCCTCGCCATCGAAGAAGCGCTCGTCGAAGGCGCGTACCGGAAGCGGCGCGAGCGCCGCGGCGAGCATGGCGCACAGAGTCAGGTTGCGCGCGCCGCCGCCGGCGAGGAGGACCTCGGTGATCGGCTCGGGCACGAAACGGCGATACGCGTCGGCGATGCTCTGTGCAGTGAGCGCCGTGGCGGTGGCGACGAGATCCGCATCGCTCGCGCCGGAATCCGTCTCGCGACAGAGTGCGATCAGTCGACGCACGTAGGTGGCATCGAACAGCTCGCGGCCGGTGCTCTTCGGCGGCTCGGCGCGGAAGTAGGGCTCGGCCAGCAGGCGGTCAATCACCGGCTGCAGCACGCGGCCAGCCGATGCGATGCGGCCGTCCACGTCGTAGCGCTGCGTCGAGTCGAGGGTGCGCACCACGGCATCGAGCACGCCCATGCCGGGACCGGTATCGAAGGCGCGCACGCTCGCGAGGGTACCGTCGGGCGGGACGACAGTGACGTTGCCGATACCGCCGATGTTCTGCAGGGCGCGCCATTCGCCCTCGGCGAAGAGGAGCGCATCGGCGATGGGAACGAGGGGCGCCCCCTGCCCTCCCGCCGCCACGTCCCGGGTACGGAAGCCGCTCACCACGGGAAGTCCGATGCGTTCGGCGATGACTGCTGGCGCGTCGAGCTGCCAGGTGGAGTGTGGCGCCTCGTGCCAGAGCGTCTGCCCATGTGACCCGATCGCGCGCACGTCGGCCCGCGCGACGCCGGACTCGGCGAGGACGCCGACTGCCACGTCGGCGAGCCATTCGCCGAAGTCGGCGGCGAGGCGGCAGTAGTCGCGCGCCGTGCCCTCGCGCATGGCGGCGTGCAGCCGGTCGCGCTGCGCGTCGGAGTACTCGTGCACGTGGAAACCGAGCAGCGCCGCGGTGAAGCCCGACTCCCCGACCGGTACAAAGCGCGCCACCGCGGCGGAGATGCCGTCGAGCGAGGTGCCCGACATCAGGCCGACGTAGGTGCCGCCGCGGCGCGCACCGGTCACGCGACGGCGGGTGGCGGCGCGCTGACGACGCGGCGGATCACGCCTCCCTCGCGCTCGAGCCGGCGCTCCGCCTCGGCGCGATCGACGCCGAGGGCGTTCATCACGATCGCGATCTTGACGCGGCCGCCAGCGCGATCGAGCAGCAGGTGCGCATCGCCGCGTGACAGCTCGCAGATCTCGGCGACGATGCGCTCGCTGCGGTCGGCCAACTTCACGTTGGTCGCGCGCAGGTCGACCATCAGGTTGCCGAAGGTCTTGCCCAGACGGATCATCGCGCCGGTCGTGATCATGTTGAGGATCAACTTGGTCGCAGTGCCCGCCTTGAGGCGCGTGCTGCCGGTGACCACTTCGGGCCCGGTGACGGCGACGATGGCAATGTCCACGGGGGCGAGCATCTCGGGCGGCGGCGGCGAGCAGGCGACGATCGCGGTGCGCGCGCCGATCTCCTTCGCATACGCGAGCGCCACGCGCACGTAGGGCGTGGTGCCCGAGGCGGCGATGCCGACGACCATGTCATCGCGGCGCACGCCGAACCGGGCCAGATCTACCCGAGCCTGATCGAGACTGTCCTCGGCGCCCTCCTGCGCGCTGGTCAGCGCGGCGGGGCCGCCGGCGATGATGCCCTGCACCATCTGCGGATCGGTGCCGAAGGTCGGTGGGCACTCGGATGCGTCGAGCACACCGAGGCGTCCGGAGGTGCCCGCTCCGACGTAGAAGAGGCGGCCGCCGGCGCGGAAGGTCGCCTCCGCCGCCGCGATCGCCTCGGCGATCCGTGCACGCTGTGCAGCGACGACGCGCGGGACGTCGGCATCCTCGGCGCTCATCAGATCCACGATCGCGATCGGATCGGCGAGATCGATCTGCTGCGTGCGCACGTTGCGCCGCTCGGTGACGCGCGGGTCGATGACGGGCGAGGGCACGGGTGCGGCTGGGGGGAGAATGCCGTTCGGTCCGCCGGGTACACTCGTCGTCTCGGCGCCGCGGCTAACTTACCCGGCACGTTTCGCCACCCGCAAGCCGTCGGATCGGGGAGTGGTCAGGCGCGTGCCATCGGGTCGGCAGCGTCCGTGCTGCGCCCATTGACCAATCGCGCAGCCGCGACGGCGGCCCGACGCCACCCCACCTTCACTTCGCCTCGCTCGTGACCACTCGCCTCCCTGTCGTCGTCGCGCTCGCCCTCGTCGCGTGCAGCACACAGCCGCCGCCGGTCGTCACGACGTCGCCGCCCACGCACGGGGCCACCGACGTCGGCGTCGCGCAGACGCTGCCGGCGGCCTCGGTCGCGGGCCGGGGGTCGGCGGCCTTTCCCGATACGTGGCCTCACAAGTCCGGACGAGCCGCGGTATTCGGCGCGCACGCGATGGTGGCCAGCGACGCGCCGCTGGCGAGCGAGGCGGGGGTGGAGATCCTCCGGCGCGGCGGCAACGCCGTGGACGCCGCGGTCGCCACGGGCTTCGCGCTCGCCGTGGCGT
>JBBQYZ010000212.1:0-6023 GCA_038208205.1 Gemmatimonadales bacterium
CGAGCTCGCGCGTCACCCTCCGCGGGTCGGGCGTGGCGAGCACGATGCCGAGTGCGACGGCGTCGAGGTCAGCGGCCGACGGCGCGCAACCGCACGCGTGTGGACCTGGGGGTCTGCCCGAGTAGGCCGATGGCCGTCACGCAGGCCCTCCAAACGGCGGAGTGGCCACCCCTGTCCGTAGGTGAATCGGAAGCCTGCGTCAGCAGGTCTCGCACGGCACCCACCTCTCGGAGCACCGTTCCGAGCAGTGCGACACCGTTGGACAGGAGACGTCGAGCGGCTGAACGACTACCGAGCGCATGACCTCGAGGCGGCGCGGGCGCGAGTTCGAGGCACGCCCCGTCCACGAGCGACTCAGGCGGCCATCTTGCGGCAGGCCGCCGCACAGCGCCGGCAGGCTTCCGCGCAGATCCGGCAGTGGTCCGCCATCCCGGCGTGCTTCTCGCACTCCGCCGCGCACGCGTCGCAGGCATCGGCGCAGGCACGACAGAGCGCCGGGGCCAGCGGGCCGCCGCGGCTCATCGCGCGGAGTGCCGCGTCGCAGGCGTCGGCGCAGTCACGATCGAGGCGGATACACGGGACCATCATCTTGATGTCGCGTTCGTCGAGGCAGGCGTCCGAACACATGTCGCATGCCACGAGACAGGCGACGCATGCCTCGATGCAGTCGTGATAGCGCTCGCTCTTGCCGCGCAAATAGGTTCCGAGGTCGATGTTCGGCATGTCGGTGCTCCTGTTGAGAGATGTGAAGCGTGGGAGGTGTTGGCGTGACTCAAGAATAACGGTACGCGGATGGTGGTCGCGTCGGCGACGGGCGGGCGTTGGCCGTATCGAGACACTGCGTGGATGCGCACCGGCGGCGATCGACCCAGGCATGACCCGATCTCCTCGCCGCGGGCGGACGGTGCGGAATACAGCCATGCACCGCCACGCCCGCTCGTCGCTCATGCGCGGTCCTACGACGTCACGTTGAATACGCGCGCCATGCCCGCCGGCGAGCCGCCCGGGCCGTCCATCATGGCGTTCGTGGTGTGGTGCGGAAAGTGACAGTGAAAGATCCACTTGCCGGGCTTGTCCGGCTTGAACGTCACCTCGAAGAAATTGCCCGGGCTCTCGTCGATCGTCGTCACGGCGTACCGACCGTCCTCGGGGCGATCGTGGCCGTTCTGCGAGACGATGGTCATGTCGAAGCCGTGCAGGTGCATCGAATGGTCGAGCTGACTCGCATTGTAGAAGCGGAGCCGGATGGTCTCGCCGACCTTGGCCGACAGCTCGGTTGCGGCGTCGCGTGTCTTCCCGTTCATCGTGTGGAAGTTGAACTCGCCGCCCGGAGGGAAGGGCACCACGGGTGCGCCTTCGGCATTGAAGAACCACGACTGGAGCGTGAACAGGTAGTCGCGGTCCACGTGGTCCTTCGCCCTCTCGGTGTTCGGGAGGATGACGAAGACACCGTCGAGGCCCTTGAGCTCCTGCTTCGCACTGTTGGTGTGCGAGTGGTAGGCGAAGAAGCCCGTGTGCCCGGGGGTGAACTCGTAGGTGAAGGTCTGCCCCGGCTGGATCGGGTTCAGCTGGCTGATGCCGGCGACGCCGTCGTACTCGTTCGGCTCGTGCATGCATGAAAGTGGACCGTGGTCGGCTCGGGGAGGTTGTTCGTCACGATGAAGCGGATCTTCTCCCCCTCATACGCGATGGCCGTCGGGCCGGGCGTCGAGCGGTTGAACCCCCAGACCTCCGCCTTCTGGAACGGGAACGTCGCGAGCTGCTGCTGGAAGACGCTTGCCGTGACCCGGAACTCGCGTGCGCCGGCCACCACCTGCGACGAAAGGTCCGGGACGTCGGGCGTGACGGGCATCGTCACCGCCACAGTCGCGTTCGGCCCCGTCGCGCTGTCCGAGCAGCCGATGCCGATCCCCGCGACCGCGAGTACGGCGTACCCTACACTTCTCCTCATCTGTGACAACAGCATCTGTCCCTCATTCTGATTGTTGGTAACACGCATCATCGCTCCGTACGGGGAGATGACGTGGGTGGACGGACCGCTCAGGTGCTGGACTCCTGGCTCTCGCGAGTCTGTCGTGCTTCTTCCGCTCCGCGATCTCCCGGGTCCGATACGGGAGGTGGAAGGGTGTCATGGCAGTGTGAAGTCGGAGGTGAGTGGCGAGCGGCCCCATCGGTGTGCTCACAGCAACGAGTAGACCGGGGTGTCCGGCACAGCGGCGATGGTGCGAGCCGTACTACGCGGCATAAATCGCCTGGTGCAGTTCACGTGCCGCCGAGGGCGTCGTCCATGAATGCCAGGGCAATGCCCCGAGAGCCACGAGTACACCGCATGCTCGTCCACAACGCGCGCTCCCTTGCAGTCGATCATCTGCAAAGCACCGGTGCGCGCAGCGCGCTCACTCGCGGCGTAGTGCGCGCCACATCCGCGCGGCGGTCCTTCGCGGTCACTGCATCGGCGTCACCCAACCCATCGGGCCGTCATGATTCCCAAAGCCGCCCCCGGGGATCACATCGCTCCGCGCAGATCGCATCGACGCGGCCGGCGGTGGTTCACTGCACCGCCTCGCGGATCTTCGGCGCCATCTCGGGAGTGACGAGGGCCGGACGGGCCGGGAGCTGGCTATTGCCGCGACGGCCGTTTCGGTCGATGTCGGCGATCAGCAGCTTCATCTCGCGGATCTCCCGCACCTGGGAGGCGATGATCTCATCCGCCAGCTTGCGTACCCTCGGGTCGCGGATGTCCGCCTTGCGAGCGTTGTTGATGGCGATCGAGTGATGCGGGATCATCGACTTCATGAATCGCGTATCGTCGATCAGGCTCTGGGCGCGATTCACGGACAGGAAGACGGCGCCGAGCAGCGCCGCTCCCGCGAGAATGGCGATCTTGACGCTCTTGCCCTCATACATCGACCACATGAAGGCGAGCATGACGACGGTCATCACCGCGCCCATGACCAGCGCCGCCATGAAACGATTCACGCTGAACATCAGGTGATCCGCTTCGTAGACGAGCTGGTACATGAAGAAGAACATGATCAACGTCGACGTCGCGATCATCGCAGCGAACTTCGTATAGGAGGCGTGCATCATGTGCGTGCCGCCGTGTGGTGGCCCGCCGGAGGACTGGCGCTCCTTGCGCGATGCGGGCGACTCGGTGAACGGGGTGGTGGAGGTCATGTCGTACTCTCCTGCTGCAGGTGATAGGTGTTGGCCGCGCGAGCACGGCCGCGACAATTGCAGTCGTCGCGGCGGTAGATGCTGTGCGAGGTCCCCGCGCGCACGACGTCGCCATGCGAGGAGCGCATCTGCACGCGCACCTCCCTGACGCAGGGTGAATGCCATGGCCGGACTCGTCCTCGACGGCAATGCGCGCGTCGACCGCCGCGACGAGCGCGGAGCGTGAGCTCGACGTTCGGTATCGTGAACCCCTCGCACGATCGCCTCGCTGATGGCTGTCTCGCTGCCCTTCCGCCCGCCGTGGCCGCGGCTCCAGGGGCAGACGCAGTGCGATTCATCGACGTGCTCTGGATCGCTCCAGCGGGACCGGCCGATGGTGGTGCGGTCGCCGCCGCGTTCGAGGTCGAGCACACGACATCGATCTACAGCGGCATCGTGCGGCTGCTCCATCTCGCTCTGAGTGCCCCCGCCCTCGATCCCGCGGTTGCTGCCGGCACGGCTCCCGGCCGCGCCAATCTCTATCTCTTCGCCCCAGACTCTCGCGAGGGCGATGTCCGCGAGCAGCTCGCTCGTCCAGCCTTCAGCCGAGTCGCGGACATTGGCGTATGCTAGGTGCCGGATTCGGCACTCGAGCAGAATCGAGAGACGATGGCACGGTTCGGTCAGGGACTGAAGGCGATCGACGCGATCGCGCGCCGCCTCTGAATGTCCGACCCGGCCAGCAATGTTCGCACCCTTCCTGGTACCTAGGTCTACATGATCCGTCTTGGATACGGGCTGCTCGCGACCGTCGTGATCGCGCTGCTGGCTGCGATCACCCGCAAGCTGTTCTTCGAGCGAGCAAGGGGATACATGCGCGCCCTCGGACCGGTGGCACTCGCGTGGCTGGTAGGGGCCCCCCTCGGCATCTGGAGCGAATCGACGGACCAATCACCGCCCGACTGGTGGCGAGTGGTGCTGACGTACACCGTCCCGGCGGCTGTCGTTGGGGCGGTATACTGGTTGAGAGAGCGACGGACGCGGCGCGATAGTCCCCTTCCTCCGGCACCGCGCGTCTGAGAATCGCGAGGTCTTTACTGTCCATAAAGTAACGGCACCATTCGTGCGCCGCTGGGCTCGCGCGCCGCTCGATGCCCCGCCTGGGTACCCGAGTGCGGCAACCGACGCCGGCTGCGCGGCCGTCGTCGGACGTACGACCCCAGCCTGTGAGGTATTTCGCATGCCACAGATGACCGATCACCATGGCCCCAACGCCATGCAGGCGTGCATCGACGCCTGTACTTCCTGTCATCAGACCTGCCTGCACAACGTCCGTCACTGCCTGGCAAAAGGGGGCAAGCATGCAGATCCGGCACACATCACGCTGCTGCTCGACTGTGCGCAGATTTGTGCCACCAGCGCGGATTTCATGAGCCGTCTCTCGGCCCAGCATTCAACTGTCTGCCGGGCATGCGCCGACGTGTGCCTTGCGTGCGCGGCGGCGTGCGACGCATTCGGTGACGATCAGATGATGTGGCAGTGCGCCGAGGAGTGCCGTCGCTGCGCGGAGAGCTGCGCGCGAATGGCAACGATGGCCTGAGCGACTGGGGCCGCTACGGGACGGCGAAGGTGAGAGTGGCCCACCTCGACTCGTAGTCCACGCTATCTCCAGCGGCGGTCGGCACGCGCGTCATGCGAATGAACTTGACGTACCAAGTGCCGCGATCCGTGAGGGTGATGCGCGCGACGCCGTCCGGGCCCGTACGGGTCTGCCGTTCCCGGATCGTCTTCCCCGACGCGGTTCGCCCCCCGGCGAGCACGACCTGGCGCCGGCGACGCGCCTGGCGGCCAGCACGTCGGAGAGGCCTTCCTCTCGCAGATAACCAGCGAACTGTGCGCCGGTAAGATGAATCGTCTTCGGCGCGAGCGCTGCGGCGAGGAGGTAGGTACCCGGCCTTCCCAGGTCGACCGTCCAGGCGCTCTCCTTCCCGCTGGACACCCAGCGAGACTGGTCCGGGTGGGCCGTGCCTTCGGGGCCGACCACGCTGAGGTCGCGCAACCGCTCCGCAGCCACGATGGACTCGCTCGACGTGAACGTCCCGTTGAGCACGCGCACGGCGACAGGAGTCCCCTGGCGCACGATGAAATCCCGCGGCCGGAGGAAGAGATCGTGGGCTTCGAGGGCCACGACGCCACACAATGCAGCAGCGATCGCTGCTGCCACGGCGAGCACCGTACGGCGGCTCATCGTGCCCCCTGGTGGGACGACCAGTGGATGGCGCGAATCGTCCAGGGGGCGCCGGCCGCACTGCGAGTCAGAACCATCGATTCGGCGCCGACGGAATTGATCGCCCGGCCGTTGACGTGTCCCCGTGCCGCACTCGTCGAGGTCACCCAGCCAGTGTTAGTCTCGACGCGTACGCCCACCACGGAATGCGTCGCCGGCACCGCGCGCGCGAACGCGATGTCCGCTGGCAGATGGTGGCTCCGATAATCGGCGAGGCGTTCGACGTCGCCCGATTCCAGGACGAGCACGTCGGGGGCGAGGAGGGCGAGCATCGCGGCGCTATCCCCGCGGGCGAGTGCGGCATGGAACCCTTCAACGACTCGCACCGCGTCAGTCGAGTCGCCGCCTGCAGCGTGCGCCGGCGCAGGCGTCACGGTGCTTGCGCCAGGCGTGGATCCCGCATCCGCGGTCGCGAACACCAATGTGGCCCACCACACGTCCCACGTCGCCGGGACGGTCGCTGCGCCAGCAGCGGGGACGGTCTGCGCCGCGCGCAGGTTCCACATCCCCGGACTCGCGACGGGTAGGCGGACGACTCCGTCGCCGTCGCTGGTGAGCGTGAGATCGGGGGGTGGCGCCT
>JBBQYZ010000213.1:0-6010 GCA_038208205.1 Gemmatimonadales bacterium
ATCGCTGGGGGCATCACCGACGAGCACCGAGCTCGCCACATCGAGGTCGAGCTCGTCGGCGGCGCGGTGGATCAGGCCGGGCTGCGGCTTGCGGCACGCGCACCCATCGTCAGGCCCGTGCGTGCAGTAGTACGCCCCGTCGAGCACGACCTTCTCGAGGGAGAGAGCGGCGGTCATCGCCGCGTGCACGCTCCGCAACTGGTTGTCCGTGATCGAGCCCCTCGCGACGCCCGACTGGTTGCTGACCACGATGAGCAAGAACCCGAGATCGTGCAGGACGCGGAGCGCATCTCCGCAGCCCGGCAGCAGCCGGACGGACGTCGGATCGTTATTGTACGGCACGTCCTCGATGATCGTGCCGTCGCGATCGAGGAACACCGCCCGTCGCATCAACCGTCGACGCCGGGCCATTCGCGAAGCTCGGCCGCGCCGATCGTGACGGGCGCAGTACCACTGCCGGGCGCGATGCAGACGACGTCGGGCTCCAGCTCCGCGAGCGCGCGCTCAGCGGCCAAAGGATCTAATCCGACGATTCGGTCGACGACCTCGAGGGCCTCGATGACTCGTTCGCTGTCCAGTTGCCCGACACCGACCACGAGCACGTCGCCCTGCTGGCGCGCCCACTCGAAGAACCGCACAGCGTGCGCGTCGATGGTGCCAAACGGCTCGCTCGTCCAGACCACGGTGCGCTGGTCGAGGCGCCATTGGTGGCGTTCCTCGAGTAGCGCTTCGACTGAACGGTGCTTCGAGACCACTGCGTCGTGAGGGGCGTGGAACTCGTCGAGCATCTGGCACCACACATGTACGACGACCGCGTGCATCTCCTGTACGACCGCAGTACGAGTCGACGGTACCGACACCACGAGTACGTCCGCGCCGTCGCCAGGCGCGTTCGCACCGGTGAGGAGAATGGGCTGGAGGCCGTGACGACGAGCGGATTCAAGCGCCTTGATGACGTTTGGTGAGCGGCCGCTCGTGCTGATGCCCACCGCGACGTCGCCCAGTCGGCCGGCGGCCACCACCTGCCGCGCGAAGACCTCTTCGTAGCCGTAGTCGTTCGCGAGGGCAGTAAGGACCGCAGAATCCGCGCACAAGGCCATCGATGGCCAGGCTCGACGCTCACCCGAGTAGCGGCCGACAAGCTCCGTGGCGAAATGCTGTGCATCGGCCGCGCTGCCGCCGTTCCCGAACGTCAGCACCCGCCTGCCACGGCGCAGCGCGGCCGCGATCGCCTCACCGGCGGCGGCGATCGATTCCGCACACTCCGCGAGGTCGGTGATGAAGCGGGACCGCTCCGCCAACTGGCCGCGGACGAAGTCGGTCGAGCTCTCCGAAGTCACCGCTCGACTACCGAGCGGCCCCAGTCACGCACCGTCCACTTGCTGGCGCCGTAGGCGATCATCCCCGGTGATCCCATGAGGCCCGCGACCGACGAGATGTTGATGATCGATCCGAACGCACGCTCGACCACGCTGGGCCGCGGGGCCGCCGGATGGTCGCGTCAGGCACGGAGCGAGGTTACGTCTCCGCCGGTTGCAGCGGTGATTCGGGCGCGGCTTGTGCGGCGACGTGTCCCGTGTTGGACCAGCCCGGTAGCTCGGAATCCGTCAGCAGCCTGCCCTCGCGGCCCGGCAACAGCAGCAGCGCGGTGCGGGAGAGGATCCAGAGATCGAGCGAGACGCTGCGATTCGCGAGGTAGTACTCGTCGTACTCCGGGTGCTCGAGGATCAGGTTCTGGCAGCGGACACTGATCTGCCAGAGCCCCGTGCAACCCGGGCGCACTGCGGTACGGGAGCGAGCGAAGTCGGGATCGAGCCGCGCATGTAGGAACGCCATCTCCGGACGCGGCCCGACCAGCGACATCCGGCCGGTGAACACCAGCCAGAGTTGCGGCAACTCATCGAGGTGGAACGAGCGAAGCCAGCGACAGACGGCCGGGGTCCTCAACGTTTGCACATCGTATTTCGCGGCGTACCGGGGTGTGGATGTGGGCAGCGTCCGCAGTTTCACGAAGGAGAACGGTCGGCCGCCGCGGCCGATGCGTTCCTGCACAAAGAACGGCCACGATCGCAAGGCCACCGCGACGATGACGGCGGTGACGAGAACGACCGGCAGAGTGAGTACCGCGAGGCAGACCCCCACAACGACATCGATCAATCGCTTCACGCGAATAGGTTCCCCTCTGACCCTCGGTTTGATCTTTACAACTGCGCCCGCATCGACGTGTACCACCCTCCCACCGAGGGGCGCTCGACAACCCTAGTTCGTCGTCTCCTGCACGGGTTCCTGCTCCTGCACCCACGGAAGGTGAGTCCGGGAGCACCGTGTGTCCATCCTGTCCCAGCCACCATCCAGCGCTCGCCCTACCACGGGGCGATCGTGGCAGACAGGACCATGGCCCGTCCCACCTACGATCGTACCAGTGGCCGACGAACCAGCCTCCCTAGCGGTGCATGCGAGGGCCCCGTTGCGGATCTCGTTCGCAGGCGGTGGCACCGACGTGCCGCCGTATCCAGAGCTGTTTGGCGGCGCGGTCGTGTCCGCGTCCGTCGACCTCTTTGCCTACGCGAGCGCAAGGCCGACGGTCGGCGGCGCTGTCGGTCGGTTCTCGTCGCCGGACCTCGAGACCACGGCCGCACTCTCCGGCCGCGAGGCGCTCGCTCGATCCGTTCTCCAGTCATTCGCGCAAGATGCGGACGTGACGCTGCATTGCGATGCCCCGCCCGGGTCGGGGCTGGGCTCGTCTTCGTCGCTGATCGTCGCGCTCGCCTCGGCGATCTGTGAGCTCACGGGCGATGCGATGACGCCGTACGACCTCGCGGCTCGTGCTGTGCAGATCGAGCGGCGCGATCTCGCGATCCCCGGCGGATACCAGGATCAGTACGCGGCTGCCTTCGGTGGGTTCAACTTCATCGAGTTCGAGGCCGACGGGGTCCTCGTCACACCGCTGCGGCTGCGGCCCGACGTGCAGGCCGAGTTGCAAAGCACGCTGCTGCTCGTGCCGACCCTGATCGTGCAACGACAGTCCAGCGGCATCCTCCGGCGCCAGATCGATGCGTACGAGCGCAAGGACGCCGATGTTCTCGCCGCCCTCAGCACGATCAAGGAGCAGGCGCTGACGGCCAAGGCCTGTGTCTTGCGCGGCGACCTCCGCGGCCTCGGCGAGGTGCTTCGGGAAGGATGGGAAACGAAGCGCCGCCTCGCGTCCGGTATCGCGACCGACGAGATCGACGAGTTGTATGAGGAGGCCCTGGCACTGGGTGCGACCGCGGGAAAGCTTCTCGGCGCCGGCGGCGGTGGCTACCTGCTCCTCATGGTGCCTTTCGCGAGACGCGGTGAACTGGTGACGCAGCTACGCCGGCGAATGCTCACCCCGACGAGCGTCTCGTTCGTCGAGCACGGCGCGCAGGCATGGCGCCCGCGGGTCTGACGCTGCGATGGCGGGAGAACGGGTACGCGTCGCGATCGCGCACGACCACCTGGTTCAACGAGGAGGTGCCGAGCGGGTCGTCGCCACGATGGCCGAGGCGTTCCCGGGCGCGCCGATCTACACCTCGGTGTACGAGCCGAGCGCGACGTATCCGGTCTTCAAAGACCTCGACGTTCGTCCATTGGGCCTGAATCGACTTGGCTTTTTCCGCCACGACCATCGCCGGGCGCTCCCGCTGCTCCTCGCCTTGTTCCCTCAGCTCGAAGTCGACGCCGACGTGCTGCTGTGCAGCTCGGCGGGGTGGGCCCACAGTGTCCGTACGACCGGGCGGAAAGTCGTCTACTGGTATTCGCCGAACCGTTGGATCCATTCGCCGAAATCGGCATTGGGGGGTCGTCTCGCGCTCGTGCGACTCGGGCTCGAGGCCGGTCGGCGACCGCTTCGGTGGTGGGACCGGTCCGCCGCGGCGACGGCAGACATGCATCTGTCCGACTCGACAGTTGTGCAGGGCCGCGTCCGGGCGCTGTACGGCGTCGAGTCTGATGTCCTGCACCCGCCGTACATGCTCGGCGACGACGCGGAGGAAGCCATCCCCGGCATCGAGCCGGGGTTCTTCCTCGTGGTCTCGCGTCTCCAGCCCTACAAGAACGTCGAGGCGGTCGTCTCTGCCTTCGGCTTGTTGCCACTCGAGCGCCTGGTCGTCGTCGGCACCGGGTCGCGCCTGGCCCCTATGGCGGCTCGCGCCCCCCGCAACGTCTCGTTCGTCGGCGACGTGTCTGATGCGCAGATCCGTTGGGCCTATCGCAACGCGAAGGCTCTTGTCGCCGCCGCGCTCGAGGACTTCGGCCTGACGCCGGTCGAAGCAGCCGCGTTCGGGACGCCGACGGCCGCTCTGCGCGCGGGGGGCTACCTCGACACCATCGACGAGGGCCGTACTGGCGTGTTCTTCAGCACCCCCGAGCCGCGGGTGATCGCCGAGGCTGTGCGAGCGATCGCAGCGCGCGAGTGGGATCCCGAGGTGTTGGCCGCGCACGCCAACGCATTCTCCCGGACTTCGTTCCAGCGCCAGCTCGTCGAATTCGTCACGCGCTGTGCGCAGACCTGAAACCGAAGTTGCCTGGTCAACCACGGCCGTGCTCGAGCACGGAGCGGTAGACGGCAACGGTCTCTTCTGCGGTCTTCTCCCACGTAAAGGACCGAGCGTGTACGAGACCGCGAGCCGCGACCGTCTCACGCTGGTCTGGGTTGCTCATCGCCTCGATTGCCTCGGCCCACGAATCTGCGTCATCGGGATCCGCAAGAAGCGCGGCATCTCCAATAATCTCCGGAAGCGCTGCAGTCGTGGCCACGATCGCCGGAGTACCGACGGCCAGTGCCTCCAGCGGCGGGAAGCCGAAGCCCTCGGCCCGCGATGGCTGAACGAGCACGCGTGCCGCCGCGACAAGCGCCGCAAGCTTGGCGTCGGGGATGAAGCCGACGAAGCGCACGAGCTTGCTGATGCCGAGCCGCTCTGTCTCGGAGCGCACGACTTCGGCACCGAGCCCTTCCGGGCCAACCAACACGATTGGGATCGGTCGACGCATGCGAGCGATGGCGTTCACCACGACCGAGAGGTTCTTCCGGTGGGTGATCTCGCCGACCGCGATCGCAAAGCTGTTCAGTTCAACCCCGACCGACGCGGCGGCCTCTCGTGACTCGGCGTGGGATACGCCATCCAGAAACGCCCGACTGACTCCCAACGGCACCACCGTGATGCGAGACCGTTCGATGCCCACGCTCGCGATCAGAGCTTCTGCCGTTGCGGTCGAGTCGGCTATGACGGCTGCGGCGCGTTGTCGTATGTCGCGCATCGCGAGCCTGAAGCCGAACCGGTTACTGAATTCGAACCATTCGGGATGTAGGAGCGGCAGGACGTCGTGGACGGTGTAGACCACGCGTGCCGTGGACGGGATCGGGAACGTCGGAGCTGCCACATGAACAAGGTCGGGCGTAGTTGCGAACCGGTCGATGTGGGGTCGGTGAACGGCGCACCAAAGGGCGAGGTTGACCTTGCGCGGCAGAGGCAGGTGAGCAGCACGAAGGCCCGGAGGCGCCCACACCGGTTCATTCCGCTCTGCCGGTGCGAGGATCTCGCACGACACGTCGGTACGCGCGTGCAGCGCGGTCGCCAGTTCTCGCGCGTATCTCTCGACCCCGGTGGGGGTCGCGCTGGCAATGCGATTCGTGACGACAACGACTTTCATCGGGTGGCCCGGCTCCGTTCGCGCGAAAGGCCCCGAGAAGTGGACACTACTGCGTCCCCGCAGAAGTTACACGCGTGTGGTTTGATGGTGCCTGTTCCCCGACGTGAGCGAGGCGACCATGTGGACTGTTCCGCCGATCGAGGTCACTGCCTATGAGCGCGCCGAACTGGAGCGTCGGGTGCGGGCACACACCATGCCCCAGTGGGCGGTGAAGCGGGCCCGGGTGATTCTGGCCGCG
Source organism: Gemmatimonadales bacterium (assembly GCA_038208205.1). Lineage (GTDB taxonomy): Bacteria > Gemmatimonadota > Gemmatimonadetes > Gemmatimonadales > Gemmatimonadaceae > AG11. The sequence continues at coordinate 5,912 of JBBQYZ010000213.1, forward strand.
GCGGACGGCGTGGCGAACCGGCGGATCGCCGTCGAGGTCGGCATGTCCGAGGAGTATGTGGGGATGTGGCGACGACGGTTCGAGGCCGAACGGTTGAAG
>JBBQYZ010000214.1:0-5997 GCA_038208205.1 Gemmatimonadales bacterium
ACACGCCGATCGGCAGCGCGTATGCCGCCGCCGTGAGCGGCCGCGTGATGGCGAGCCAGCCCACGCAGGCCGCGAGTGCCAGCAGCCAGCGCCGCTGAGGGTGGTCACGCCACTCGAGCAGGCACCACCAGCCGAGCAGCCAGAGCGTGCCCGACGTCGTCTGGGAGAAGTAGCTCGCGAGGTGGTGGAAGGTGGCGCTGCAGGACAGCCAGATGAACCAGGTGAGCAGTCCGACCCACGCGTTCGCGACGCGCCGCGCGAGGAGGAACACCAGCGCGCCCGCGAGTCCATCGAGCAGCAGCGGCACGAGCGACGGCCAGCCGATCGCCGCACCGAGCGCCATCAGCAGCGCGTGGCCGGGCGGATACTTGGAGGCGAACGATGGCGTGACGAAGGTATGGAACTGCTCGAAGAACTCCGGCAGCGGCATGGCCGGCATGGCGAACGCGCCGCGCGCGAAGATCCGCGCCTGCAGCAGATAGGATGCCTCGTCGTGGACCACGGCGGTCGGCTGCAGGTGGCCCCACACGTAACCGCACAGCAGCGTCGTGAGCACGGCGATCAACCACGGAGCGCCGCGTCCTTCCAGCAGCCGCGTGGCGTCGCCGCGGCGAGCGTATGCATCGGGCGCGAGGTATGCCAGGAGCGCGAGGGCCACCAGCACCAGCACCGCGAGGAGCAGAGGCTGCACCTGCTAGCGGCGGACGAGGCGGGTGGCGAAGTGCAGGCCGCGGTCGAACAGCCAGCTCGCCGGTGCCGGATAGAGTCCCAGCGTCGCCCGCCATTCGTCCACGCGGAGATCCGCGCGCGCGAACGCGTCGTCCCACTGCCGACGGGTGAGGTAGCGGTACGGCAGTCTCACCCCATGCCGCACGTTGCCGACGCGGTCCATGAAGCGCAGCGTCGGCACGGCGAGGAAGCCATCCGCCAGGTGGTCCTTGATCACCACCGCGTCGCGCGCCACGCGCGCCGCCTCGGCGATGAGCGCCGCCGGGTCGTCGGTGTGGTGCAGCACGTCCACCAGCATCACCGTACCCACGCTCCGGTCGGCGGCAGGGATGCGTGCACCGTCGAACGACGTGACGGGGATGTGCGTCTGCCCTCGCACCATGACGTCGATCCCGCGGGCGCGCACGTCGGAGCGCCGCTGCGTCAGCGCCAGCGCCACGGCGCCGTCGCCACTACCCACGTCGAGCACGTCGCTGTCGCGCGGCACGAGGCCGGCGAGGTGGCCGACGATCACCTCCACGCGCCGGTCGAGGACGAACCTGTCGTGCATCGTGTCGAGGGCGGTCGCGACGAGCGTGGTCATAGGCGCCTGAGGCCGAGAATGCTGAGGAAGAAGCTGCCGAAGATCGTCTGCAGCCCGAAGCTGGTGAGCGTGAAGCCGGGGATCGCGCGGCGGAGCGTCGAGGAATAGTCGAGCGGCCCGAAGTCGCGCGACGCCCACTGAACGACTACCGTCGCCAGCAGCGCGAGACCGATCAGCATCGTGACGGCGCCGACGATCAGCCCGCGCTCGAGGTCGATGCGCCGGTAGAGCCGGTCCATCCTGGCGTCGACGGGGAGCAGCCCCTCGGTGATCGCGAAGCTCTTGGTGAACACCGCGAACAGCACCGACTGGTAGCCGGTGAGGATCGCGAGGCTCGCGAACAGCAGCGTGTTGACGTCGAAGGTGGCGCCGTGGATGGTGAGCTTGGGCAGCGCCAGGGCGTAGCCCAGCATGCCGGCTGCGAGCAGGGCGACGCCCGGCAGCAGGAACAGCCAGCGTGGGCTGTACATCAGGTAGAAGCGCAGGTGCCGCCACCCGTCGCGGAAGGTCTTGAGGTGCGGCGGGTGCGCGGTCCGGCCGTCCCGGTGCAGGACGATCGGCACCTCGGCGATGCGCGCGCCGTGGATGCTCGCCTTGATCACGTTCTCCGAGGCGAACTCCATCCCCGTGCAGCGCTGGTCGAGGCGCGTGTACAGCTCCTTCGTGAAGCCGCGCATCCCGCAGTGCACATCGTGGATCGGCGCGCGGAACCAGTGGCGCACCATCCAGGTGAACATCGGGTTGCCCCACCAGCGGTGCAGCGTCCGCATCGCGCCGGCCTGCACCGATCCACCACCGGCGGGCAGGCGGCACCCCTGCACCAGCTCGTAGCCCTCACGCAGCTTGGCGACGAACTTCGGCACCTCGCCGAAGTCATAGCTGTCGTCGGCGTCGCCCATGATGATGTAGCGGCCGCGCGCCGCGGCGATGCCGCCCATCAGCGCGCTGCCGTAGCCGCGCGCCGGAACGGGCACGAGGCGGACTCCCAGCGACTCGGCGATCTGCTGCGAGCCGTCGGTGCTGCCGTTGTCGGCGACGATGATCTCGGCGCCGATGTTGTGCTCCGTGACCGCGCGCTGGGCCTTGGTGATGCAGGAGCGCAGCGTCTCCGCCTCGTTGAGGCAGGGCATCACGATCGACAGCTCCGGCGCGGCGGTCGTCGGTGTCAGAGGGGACACGACACGGGCGCCGTTTCGAGAATCGACTGGCATGGGGGGAGCGGCAGCAAAGGTGAGGGCGTCAGAACGGCGGCCACCTCGACTCGGGCGCGCGAGTCAGGACCTGCACATTGGACGCCCAGCCGCTCGCCACCGTCACGATGCCAGCTCCTGGTCGCCGGCGATTCCCACCTCTCCACGCTGCGTGGAGTTGCCCCGCTACGCCTTCGCCTTCACGAGTGCGGCACGATCTTCTCGCGAGGCACCATGCGACACAGTCCGCAATGCCGAGGTGACCGTCGATTCCGTCGCCCGTCCAAAGCCATCGGTGGTCGCGACGACATACAGGGGCCGACCCTTGATCTGGATGTAGACGCGGGCGATGTACTCGCCGATGATTCCCGTGCAGATGAGCTGCACGCCCGACACGAACATCACGGCGACGAAGGTAGCGGCCCATCCCGGCACCGCCGTTCGAAAGATCAGCTTGGACAGCAAGGCGTAGGCGATACCGGCGAGGGCGACCAATGCCGCCGAGAACCCCGCCCAGGTGGCCATGCGCAACGGCGCGCTCGAGAAGGAGAGCAGACCCGTGACCGCGAAGCGGATCATCTTGCGGAGCGGGTACTTCGTGGTTCCCGCCACGCGAGCGTGACGGCGGTACTCGACCGGCACCTGCCGGAAGCCGATCCATGACACCATGCCTCGAATGAACCTGTCCTGTTCGGGCATCGCCCGGAGCACATCCACCACCCGCCGATCCATCAGCCGGAAGTCGCCCGTGTCCAGGGGGATCGGGGTCTCGCTCATCCGATTGAGAATGCGATAGAACACCGCTGCCGTCCGCTGCTTGAACCAGGTCTCACCGTCGCGCTCAGTTCGCACGCCGTAGACGACGTCGGCACCAGCCGTCCACTGCTGCAGCATCTGGCCGATCACCTCCGGCGGGTCCTGTAGATCGGCGTCGATGATCACGACGGCGCTCCCCGCACAGAATTCCAGGCCGGCCGATACCGCCGACGCATGACCGAAGTTCCGGGCGAACGACAGCATCCTCGATCGCGGGTCGTCGCGAACGATGTCGTGGAGGATCTCCAACGTGCGATCCCGGCTCCCGTCGTCGACGTAGATGATCTCGTATTCGGCGACGAGATCGTGGAGCACGCGCGAGAGCGTTTCATGAGTGATCGCGATGACTTCCTGCTCGTTGAAGCATGGTACCACGACGCTGAGCAGCATCGGAGTCGTCTTCGCTGGAATGGGCACTCCATCCATGGCTGTTGTCCTGGGGTGAGGCTGCGCGGCACATGTCGAATCCGCGGGTAGCTCGACGGCGACGTGGATTCCGCTCATGGCCGGCTCGATCCGGCCACCGGCGTGGCAGGTGCACGAACGAGTCTGAACACCCGCATCGACCCGAAGTCCGCGGCCGGCCGCATGTCGATGCCCTGCCATGTCAGCGCGCCACCCTGACCGCTCTGTATCGGCCTGACCAGCTCCGTCACCAGCCCATCCCGCAGCCCCTGGGTATTGCTTCGACTGCTCACCACGAGCCAGTCGGCCGACCGCAGGGAATCCCTGATCATGGTGGACAACCCGGCACTGTCGTACACGAGGTTGGAGGTACGGTAGATGTTCAACTGCCTGACACGGGCGACGCCATGAGAGGGAACCAGCGCGAGCCACGGGCTCGCGGCGTGTGGGCTGAAGACCACGGCCTGCCCCGCGACGGCGCGCTGCTCGATCCAGGCAAGCGCCTTGCGCGCCCCGCCCTGGCCCGGGCGCAGGAGCGCGTACGGCCCCAGTTGGCGCGAGAGTACCCCCCGCTCGTGCCACGCGGCGTCGATCGGGATGATCTGTACCGCGGCGATCGAGGCGATGAGCCCATATACCACCCGTCGCCTCGTCGATGCGGAGAGCATCGCGATCGACGACCACAGGCAGGCGAGCAGCGGCACTGAGAGCGCCGTCACATAGCGCAACTGATTCAACAGCGTGTATGAGAGCGCCGCGCGCATGTAGAAGCAGGTGAGCACCAGAATCGGCGTGACGAGAAACCACACCGCCGTACGATGGCGATTTCGCCACACCCCGATCCACGAGGCGAGCCAGACGAGCGGCGTCAGGGCGAACACGGGGCCGACCAGCGGCCAGAACACGACGCAGTATGTGATGTAGAACCAGCGGGGCCACCGCTGATGACCGCCGGCGGAGAAGAACTGCGTGGTATTCTCCGCCGCGTACTTCACCATGTACAGCGGATCTCCATACAGTGACGTCCAGGAGATCACCAGAGCGATCGGGTATGCGAGGGCCAGGACCGCGAAGGTGGCTACTGCCGCCAGACCAGTGCGACGCCGTATGACGAATCCCCGCTCATCCCTGACCAGCAACGCGATGAACCCGATGCTCGCGCCGACGAATACCCCGTCGAATCGGAACGCCTCGGCCCCGACGACGCAGAGGGCGGACCCGATCAACCATCGCCCTCGCTCCGGAGCCTGCGCCCAGGCGATCGCGCATACGATCGCACCGAGCACGAAGACGAGGAACGGTCCCTCGGTCATCGCCCCGTTCGCGCTGATGTAGATGTGAAAGGGCAGGAACGCCAGCGTCCACGCCGCGATCCGTGCGCCCTGCCGCCCGCCGAACGTTCGGCCGGCCATGAAGACCAGCGGGATGGCGAGCGCCGAGAAGAGGGCGCAGAAGACTCGGACGCTCCAGTACGCATCGCCACCGAGCGAGATCGGGATCGCCGGGAGAAGGTAGTTGCCTTCGGGCCATGGAGTCCGCGCCCAGATGGCGAACGTGCCCCGCGCGAAATCCCGCGCGTTGATGGTGCGCGAGATCCAGTCGCCTTCGTCCAGGTCGTTGAGGAAGACGAAGAACAGGCGCGCCGCTACTCCCGCGAGGAGCGGAAACAGCCAGTCACTTCTGACGAGAGCCGGGTTGACGTGACTCTGCGCACGGGGGGAGCTATGCATTCGCGGTGGTGCTGACCGTGTGAGCCGGCAGATGGGGCAGGTCGTCGTTCTTCATGAGATCAGGTCGGTTCCGGAGCAGGAGAGAATCACCAGTAAGACGCCCACCCCAGGATATGATCACGTGCCTGCTCAACATAGGTGCACGGCTGTCGCTTTCACGCTCGCCACTACCGGCACGCCGACGCGAATCCCGAGCTCCCGCACCGCCTCGGTCGTCACCACCGCGACCAGTGGCACGCCGAGCACGTCCACCGTCACCCGTGCGACCGCACCATCTCCGGCCACTTCGGTCACGGTGCCCGGGATCGCGTTGCGGGCCGAGCTCGGTCCCGGCAGCTCCCGGGCGAGCACCACGTCCCCAGCGCGGACGACGGCGTGGCAAGGCCCGTCCGGGAAGTCGCCGAGCGCGACCAGCGTGAGCGACCCGGACCTGAAGCGGAGGGACACGGGCTCGCCTGGTTTCCCGCCCGCGGCCGCCGTTCGGTCCACCGACCCCGCATAGACGTTTTCGGCGCCGAGGAACTCCGCCGCCGCCGGCGTCGCG
>JBBQYZ010000215.1:0-5982 GCA_038208205.1 Gemmatimonadales bacterium
GGGTCCGGCATCCGCTCGTTGACGTCCGCTGCGTCGCTCCTCCCGCCGGTCGCCTGGTGCAGCACGCGCCCCAGCGTGCGCCCGTCGCAGGTGATGTGGACGCGGGCGGTCGCGCGCAGCATCAGCAGCGCGTCCGCCGCCATGGTGTCCACCCGTCGCACGAACACGCCGCCCGGCTGGTCGATCACTGCCGATTCGCTCGAGAGCTGAACGGTCGTCGTGATCTGGTCGTGCACGTCCTGGAGGTAGGTGGACGGGTGCGTGTTGAGCACCACGAGATCCGCTCGCAGGCCGCGACGGCGCCAGTACTGGTGGGCCGACAGCAGACGACGAAGCGTCGGCAGTCCCTCCGCGGAATCGATCGTCGCGAGCAGGATGGGCGAGTCGCCGGAGACACCGACGGACCAGAGCAGTGGCTGCGAGCCACGATTGCGTAGCCGCTCGTCCTGGGGTGCGCCGAGCGACAGCTCGCCGTAGAGCAGGTGGCCGGCGAGGTCCTGGAACACCGCCGCGTCGGCGGGGGTGATGTTCAGCTCGCGCAACTCCACCTGGCTCGTCGTCCACGCGAGATCGAGGGCACGCTGTGCCGCCGTCGGGTCGTCGTATCGGTCTCCGAGCGCGAACGCCTCCTCGCGCGTGCTGGCGACCAGCGTGGTGAACGCAACCGACGCCGACTGGCCCGGCTCGAGGCGCACGCGGGCGCGCAACGCCACGATCGGGTCGAGCACGGAGCCGGTCGTCCCCGAGAGCGGGCCGTCCGCGCTCGCCTCGAGCGCGGCTGGCGCACGGGTGGAGCGTCCGCGGCCGATGAAGCGCGCGCGGTCGGTCTCGCACGTCACCGCCCCGACCACCGACGTGTCCACCGCGACGACGTGCACGGCCCAGACGGATGCCTCCTTCGCCGAGCGCGGACGGCGCGTCGCGGTGATCGCCGAACACCACTCGTGCCACTCGGTCTCCACGAACAGGTTGGCGAACGCGGGATGGGCGCGGTCGGCGTCCGCCGGCGCGAGCACCACCTCGGCGTAGCTCGTGAGCTCCACCTCGCGCGCCACCGGTCCGTTGTTGGTGACCGTCACCCGCCGCACCTCGGCCGCGTCGGCCGGCACGGTGGTGATCTCGGTCCGCGTCTCCACGTCGCCGTCAGCGCGGTGGAAGGTCACGCGATCCGTCGCGAAGAAGGCGCGGTACCAGTCGGCCCGCGCGCACACCGGCTGGTGTGTCGCGCTCCAGACCTGTCCCGTGAGCATGTCCTTCACGTAGCAGAACTGTCCGGTGGAATCGGCCGTCGCGTCGGCACGCCAGCGGGTGACGGCCAGCCCCTCGTACTGGCTGTAGCCGCCGCCGCCATTGCTGATCATCAGCGTGTAGGGCAGGCGACCGAGCAGCGCGATGCGCGGCTGCGGCGTGTCGGCGCTGTCCATCTCGCGGACGACCGGCCGCTCGAGCTCCGGGTCGGGCCGCGCTTCGTCGGCGTTGGCGACCTGGATCGGCTGGAACACGAGTCGGCGCGGGATCCGCTCGTGCAGGAGCAGCTCGGCGGACCGCACGAGCGGGTCGGCGTGGAACCGCCGCTGCCACACGTTGTCGCGGAGCACGTTGGTGAACGCGACGAGACTCATCCCCACGTGGTGCGCCATGTAGTTCCGCACCACGGCGTAGCGCTGCCCCGGCTCGGGGCGCGTGTAATCGAGCGCGTCGTGAAAGCCGTACGCGCCGAGCGCGCCCTTCCCTTCCAGCGTGACGAGGTTCGCGAGGCTGCCGAGCGGATCGACCATCATCGCGAGTGCCGACGCGTAGGGGGCGACGACGAGATCGCGTCCGAGTCCGCGCTTCAGCGCGAGGTCGGGGACGCCGAAGGCGCGATACTGGTAGGTCTGGTCGCGATCGCGAAGGTTGTACGCGCTCTCGCTCACGCCCCAGGGCGTCCCGCGCTCGGTGGCGTAGCGCATCTGGCGCCGCACCGCGGCGTGGTACGTCTGGTCGAGCACCGTGAAGGGGAACGAGCGCATGACGAGCATCGGCATGAGGTACTCGAACATGCTGCCGCTCCACGACACCAGCGCGGTCTCGTTTCCGGTGTTCGTCAGCGTGCGGCCGAGCCGGAACCAGTGGTCCACCGGTACGTCGTTGCGCGCGATCGCCACGAAGCTCGCGAGGCGTGACTCGGAGGCCAGCAGGTCGTAGGACGAGGCGTCGAGGGTATGGCTTGCCTCCTGATAGCCGATCGAGAAGAGCTCGCGCGGCTCGTCGAACAGGAACCCGAACTCCATGTCGCCAGCGAGTGCGTCGGCTTGCCGGGCGATCGCGTCGAGGCGCGCGGCGAGGGATCCGGCCGACGCACGGCTCGCCAGACTGCTCCGGTGGTCGGCAATGCGCGCGAGCGACCAGTCGAGCCACTCGGACGAGGGCATCGTCGGCGCGAACAGGGCTGCACGGGCGGCGGTCAGCTGCGCTTCCACGGCGTCGAGCACCGGCCCGACGTCGGCGGGCGGCGCTGTCGCGGCGCGGCGCACGCGCTCGATCGCGACCGTCAGCGCCGCGGCGGTCTTCGCTTCCGTCGCGCCGCTCGCCACCGTCGGCGCGGTCAACCGCTGGCGCGCCACGACGAGTCCCGCCTCCAGCGCACGCCATACGCGGCCAGCGGGTGCGACCTCCTCCGCGGCATCCAGGCACGCCTGTCGCACCGCGATCAGGTGTCCGGCGAGGTTGCCGCTGTCCACCGTGGAGATGTAGGCCGGCTGAAGCACGTGCAGGTCGTGCAGATCGTACCAGTTGTAGAAGTGGCCCCGGAAGCGGCGCATCCGCCGCAGCGACGCGAACGTCGCCTCGAGCCGCTCGACCATCCACTCCGCGGTGACGAAGCCGAGGTCGTGCGCGCTCACCGTGGCCAGCAGCTGCAGACCGATGTTGGTGGGCGAGGTACGCATCGCCACCACCGGAACGGGGTCGTCCTGGTAATTGTCGGGCGCGAGCCAGTTCGTCTCCGCGGTCACGAACCGCTCGAAGAAGCGCCAGTGCAGCAGCGCATAGCGCATCGTGTCCAGGCGGCGCTCGGGGGGAAGCCGCCGGAGCTGCGGCACCGCGGGCGCGCTGAGCGCCACCGCCACGGCGGGGGATGCGGTCCAGAGCGCGGCGAGCGGAACCACCGCCGCGATCAGCTGCCACCAGCCGGCGGCCGCCTCACGCGGTCCAAGATGGAACAGCAGCGCGACGACGACGACGCCCGCGGTGAGCGCGACCGCCGGCCACATCGTGCGCCACACGTCGCGCCTCGCCCCCGACACGACCCGCTCGGACTGCGATGCGGTCTGCCACTCCAGGAGGTGCCGTCGGGAGACGAGCGTGCGCCAGAGCGTGCGCGCGATCGCATCGGCCGAGACCCAGGCCTGGTGCGGAAGGAAGACGACTGCGAGCGCGAGCTGCCGGGCGCTCGTGCCGGCGTCGCGGCCCACCGCCGCGTAGTACGCCCGCCAGGACTTGTCGAGCGGCGGGCGAAGCGCGGCGAGCAGGAACGAGACGAGCCACGGCATCGCGATGGCGAGCAGACCGAGCGCGGTCCAGCGGAGAGGCGACCCGGGGAGCACCGTCCACCCGGCGACGAAGAAGACGAGCTGCGCGATCTCGACCAGGCTGCGGCGCAGGTTGTCGAGCAGCTTCCAGCGGGAGAGCAGCGAGAGACGATTCCGCTCCGTCCCTTCTGGCCCCGGCACGCGACCCGTGAGCCAGCGGAGCAGCTGCCAGTCGCCGCGGATCCAGCGATGCTTGCGACGCGTGAAGGTCAGGTACCGCGTCGGATAGTCGTCGTACACCTCGATGTCGGTGGCGAGGCCCGCCCGCGCGTAGCTGCCCTCGATCAGGTCGTGCGAGAGCAGCGTGTTCTCCGGGAACCGGCCGTGCGTCGCCTGCTCGAAGGCGTCGACGTCGTAGATCCCCTTGCCGGTGAAGCTCCCTTCGCCGTAGAGATCCTGGTAGACGTCCGACACCGCGGTGGTGTACGGGTCCACGCCAGGATGGCCGGAGTGGATCTCGGCGAATCGCGACCGGTGAGCGCTCGGCAGCGACACGCCGACGCGCGGCTGCAGGATGCCGTAGCCTCGCACCACGCGCCCGAGCGCATCGTCGTAGACGGCGCGGTTGAGCGGGTGCGCGATCGCTCCCACGAGCATCGGCGCCGCGCCGGGCGGCAGCACGGTGTCGGAGTCCAACGTGATGACGTAGCGTACCTGCCGTAGCGTCTCCACGTCGCCGATGATCGTCGAGAATGCCGCGACCCGTCGGCCGCGCAGAAAATGGTTGAACTCCGCGAGCTTGCCGCGCTTGCGCTCCCACCCCATCCACACGCCCTGCCGCGCGTTCCACCGTCGCGAGCGGTGAAAGAGGTAGAAGGCGTCCTCCCGCCCCTCGGCGTAGCGTGCGTTCAACGCGCGCACACCATCGACCGCGGCGGCGAGGATGGCGTCGTCGCCCGCCACCTGCTCGGTCGGCGCGTCGGTGAAGTCGCTCAGCACCGCGACATGCAGGTGCGCCTCGCGATTCGCCAGGAACTGCACCTCGAGATTCTCCAGCGCCTCGCGCACGGCATCGGTGTTCCCGAACAACGTCGGAATGACCACAGCGGTGCGGAACTCGGGCGGGATGCCCGCCCGGTCGCTGAGGTCGAGCTTGGGCAGCGCCGCCGGCGCGAGGAACGCCGTGATCAGCTGATTGACGACGCTGACCGCCACCTCGACCGTCGGCATCAGCGCCACGCCCACCACGATCAGCACCACCGGCCAGGCCGGATGCGCGCCGAGCCCCGCCGATCGCAGCAGCAGCGCGAGCGCCGTGAGCGTCGCCGCCAGCATGCCGCCGAAGAAGACGACGTTGGGGTGCCGCAACACCAGCCGGTGCACCGATTCCCCGAAGGCCGGCCGGTAGCCGAGCGCCTCCTCGAGCTGCCGGAGGCCGTCGTCCACGAGGTAGTAGCCCACGTGACCCATGACGGGCGCGTCGGCCGCGCGCTGCCCGGCGTTGGTGGCCAGGCGAACCGCCGCATCGGCGACGTCGGGCTCGGCGCGCCGCGTGCGCTTCGCGATCCGCTCCACCACCTGCCGGTAGCGGTCGCGGGTCGCGAAGGTCATCCGCGGGTAGACACCCGACGGCTCGGCGCACAGCACGGTCTCCATCACGCTGTGCCGCTCGACGAACGTCTTCCAGTCGAGGCGGCCGATCGCGCGCAGGCTCGTGATGCTGTTGGCCGTCATCATCTGCGTGAGCGCGAGCCGCTCGCTGGAGCGGGCCGCCGCGTCGTCCACGCTCATGCCGTCCTCGGCCATCCACTGCTCGAGCCAGGCGAGCAACGGCACCGTGCTGTCGGTCAGTCGCAGCTGCCGCAGAAAGCGCGAGACGAACACCGGCGTCAGCGGGGGCGGGCCCGCCACGAGCGCGTTGAGCGCCGCGCCGAGGGCGTCCGGATTGCTCGAGGCGTCGGCGGCGTGAATCTTCGCGGCGAGTCGATCGGCGACCTCCACTTCATCGAGGCGCTGCACGGTGCGGAGCGCCATACGCCGCACGTTCTCGATCAGCCCGAGGCGCAGCATCGCCGGCACGGCCCACAGCTCGCCCAAGCGGAGGGGCGAGACCTCCTGGAACGCGTCGACGAAGAGGTCGGCGTTGGTGCTGTCGATCCGTCCCTCGGAATGGCTGATGAGGGTGATCGCGATCTCGTACACGCGCGGGTAGCCGCGGAGGTGGCCGCCTCCCAGCTTGGGCAGCTCGCCGTAGTAGCTGCGCGGTAGGCTCTCGTGCACCTCGCGCACGTGCTCCTCGACGACATGATAGTTGTCGAGCAGCCAGTCGCCCGCCGGCCCCACGTCCACCCCGGTGTCCGCCGCTGCAGCAAGCCGCGCGCGCGCGGCGGTCAGGATTCGACGGGTGCTGGCAAGCCTGACGAGCAGCGGCGCCTGGCGCTCGCGGCTCTCCGGCGGACGCAGCACCTGG
>JBBQYZ010000216.1:0-5962 GCA_038208205.1 Gemmatimonadales bacterium
CAGGGCGCCATCGGCTGCTCGCTCCGCGGCTCGCGCGCCCGCCTCGCCCGCCTGCGCGGCGGCCGACCTGACACGCGGCGCGTTGGCCTCCACTAACCGCCGGCCCGCGGCGACACCAGCCGCCACGCCGGCGTCGAGCCTGGGGCGCTGCTGGCGCAGCAGCTGCACGCCGGCGGCGAGGGCGGAGTCCAGCGCCGCCGACGAGCGCGGCGCATCCACCACCGGCGTGTACGGCGACGGCGGGGGCGGGCTCGCCGTGGACGCGCGCACCGTGCCCTCGCTCGTGGACGCACGAGCCGGCTGCGCCCCGTGCGTCAGCGCGTCGATCAACTGCTCGGCGCTTCCGTATCGCGCGTCGGGCGCCTTGGCGAGCAGGCGTTCGATGATCGAGAACAGCTCCCGCTCCTCGCCGGCGCCTCGCGTCGCCACCACCGGAATCGGCAGCGGCGACTGGACATGGTCGAGCAGGATCGCGATCGCATCTTCGCCATCGAACGGCACGTGACCGACGAGACACTCGTAGCCAACGACCCCGAGCGAGTACAGGTCGCTTCGCCCGTCCACCTCCCTGGCGCGGGCCTGCTCGGGGCTCATGTAGCGGGGCGTGCCGAGCGACATGCCGGTCGCCGTGAGTCGTGAGTCAGTCGCCGATCGCGCGATCCCGAAGTCGGTCACCATGCAGCGGCCGGCGGTGTCGAGCAGGATGTTGTCGGGCTTCACGTCGCGATGGACGATCCCGTGCGCATGGGCGTGCCCCAGGGCGCTCGCCGTCTCGACGAGCACGCGTCGCACCTCCGCGGCGGGGAGCGCTCCCTGCGAGCGGAGCCGGCCGGCGAGCGACTCGCCGCGCAGGAGCTGCATGGCGAAGTAGATGACCTGCCCACTGCGTCCCACGCGGTGGATGGGGACGATGTGCGGATGCTCGAGCTGCGCGGCGGTCCGTGCCTCGCGCTCGAACCGCGCCACCAGCTCGGCGTCGTGCGCCAGGGTGAAGGGCAGCACCTTGAGCGCCACCTCGCGGCCGAGCTGCCGCTCGCGCGCGCGATACACCACGGCCATGCCGCCGCGGCCAAGCTCCTCGAGCACCTCGTACTCGTGATCGAGCGCCGCGCGAACGACGTCGAGGTCAGTGCGGGTGATCTGCTGCGTACCGCTCATCGACTCTCCCCGTGATGCCCCATCAGACTGAGGCCGCGCGTCCGGTCTCCCGGAGGCGCACTCGCTGCAGCCACTCGCCGACGAGCGCGACGACGAGCACGCCGGCCATCATGCTGGCGAAGTTCTTCCAGGTGCCGTTGTAGGCGCCCAGGGTGATGAGCAGGGCGGTGGCGGCAGCCGGCGGGTGATACGCCTTGAACGACGGCTGCAGGAGCGTGGTGACGGCGACGGCGGCGGCGCTGGCCCAGATCCGGCTCACGGAGATCGCATGGCTGCCGAACAGCGACGGGGTATCGCCCGCACCCATCAGCAGCACGGCGAGCCACCCGCACAGCAGCGCCGTCAGATGGCCGAGCACCACGGCGTGGAAGCGGGTGGTGGGATGACCGGGGTTGGCCGCCACGATCACCGCGGTCGGCCCGAGGGCGGCGAACAGCCACGGCGATCCGGTGGCGAGCGTCATCGCGCCGGCGACGAGGATGAGCACTCCCGAGGCGAGGGGTACCCACACCGAATCGGCTGCCGACGCGGGCGACCGGCTTGCGACGCGACGCATGGCGCTCGTGTGACTCTCGGCGCCGGCCCGCGTCGCGGTCCGGAGGGGCGCTGGCGGAACGGCGGGGGTGGCAACGGTGGGAGTGATCATCGGGGAAGGGTGCGCGCGGTGAGTGACGCGGCCGAGGTGCGGGTACGGGTAGGACGGAATGCGCGGTGGTGTCGTCACGAATGGGCGCGCCTGGTCGTCGTGCGCATATGCAGGCAATCACGCCCCATCACGTCCCATCACGCTCCATCGCTTCTCCAGAGCCGCATGTCCTTTCTGATCATCGACCGCGAGCGCTACGCCCTGCAGCTGGGGGAGACGACGCTCGGCGGCACCGCCGACGAGCTGCTGTCGCTCTCCGCGCTCGGCGGGCTGCCGCCCTTTGCCGTGATCACCTCGGGGGTGGATCCGGTCACCACCATTCGCGCCGTGCCCGGCGCGCCGCCGGTACAGGTGGGAGAGCAAGTGCTCACCGCGACACCTGCGGCGCTTCATCACGGCGACCGGCTCGTGATCGGCGGGCTGACCATTCTCTACGGTGACGCGAGCGCCGCGGGGCGGACCTCACCGGTGCACGGTGTCGCGATCGAGGAGCCGGACCTGCTCGCGCAGTGGTCACGCACCGAGGGCACGGCGCCCACGGGAGGGCGCCTGGTCGCGCGAGCCGACGGCGAGACGCACGAGATCCCGGACGACGGGCTCGTGATCGGCCGTGATCCGGAGTGCGGGCTCGTGGTCAACTCCAGCGCGGTCTCGCGCCGGCACGCGACGATCGCGCCGGGTCTGCTCGGCTATACCGTGTGCGACGACAGCACCAACGGGGTGCTGGTGAATGGCGTGCGAGTCGAGCGCACGACGCTGCTGCGTCAGGGCGACGTCGTGCGGATCGGCGACGTGGAGTTCCGCTTCGAGGCGGACGCCGCGGCGTTCGAGCCGGAGCGATCGCTCGAGAACGATGTGGTCCCGAGCGGGCCGCTCGCATCACGCGCGCTCGAATCTCCGACCGTCACGCCACTCCTGGCGACGCTGGAGGTCGTGACGCGCGGCGTCGACGAAGGACGGCGCTTCCGGATCGAGCGCGTCGCGGTCCAGCTCGGGCGGGCGTCGCACAACGACATCCGCATCGAGGACGAGAGCGTCTCCGCGACTCACGTGACGCTGCTGCAGCGCGGCGGCGCCTGGCAGCTGCTCGATCTCGGATCGCGCAACGGCAGCTATGTCGACGGCGAGCGCGTCACCGAGCGTCGGCTGACGAACGGGTGCGAGATCCGACTCGGCAACGTGAAGCTCGTGTTTCGCGTCATCGCCGCTGCCTCCGTCGAGCAGGCGACGCGCGGAATCGTCGGCCTCACCGACGAACAGCTGCGTGGAGGCGCGTCCCGGTGACGGCGACGTTGGTGAGGCAGGCCCGCCGGTAGCACGCGCCGCGGGCGCCGGGTAAGTTGGCGTTCATGCCCGCACCCGCCACCTCGCTCGCGCTCGGCGCGATGCTCGTCGTCGTGACGGCGACATGCGCGCCCGCTCAGGCGTCGTCGTCACCGGTGTCCGCACTGGCTTCGTCGCCGCCGCCGGTCGCACGAGAGTTTCGCGCGGCGTGGGTCGCCACGGTGTCGAACATCGACTGGCCCTCGCGACCTGGCCTCACCGCTTCGCAGCAGCGCACCGAGCTGCTCGCCATCCTCGACCGGGCCGTCGAGCTGGGTCTCAACGCCATCGTGCTGCAGGTGCGCACCGCGGCCGATGCCCTCTACGAGTCGCCCTACGAGCCCTGGTCGGAGTACCTCACCGGGCAGCAGGGGCTCGCGCCGGAGCCGGCGTACGACCCGCTGCGCTTCGCGGTCAAGGAGGCACACGACCGGGGCATCGAGCTGCACGCCTGGTTCAACCCGTACCGGGCGTTCCACCCGTCGTCGCGGACGCCGGACACCGCGCTCACTCACATCACGCGTACCGGCGCCGGCCTGGCACCGCCCTATGGCCGCCATCGTTGGATGGATCCGGGCGATCCACGCGTCAGGGAGCGTTCGCTGCGCGTGATCATGGACGTCGCGCGCCGCTACGACGTGGACGGCGTACACATCGACGACTACTTCTACCCGTACCGCGAGAAGGATTCGGCGGGCGTCGAGATCCCGTTTCCCGACAGCGCGACGTACGCCGCCTACGTGCGCGGCGGCGGCACGCTGGGGCGAGACGACTGGCGGCGCAACAACGTCGACGTGTTCGTGCGCGACATGTACCGCGGCGTGCGCGGCCTGCACAAGCCGACGGTCAAGGTAGGCATCTCCCCCTTCGGCATCTGGCGCCCGGGCCATCCCGCGGCGATCTGCTGTTTCGACCCCTACGTGCAGCTCTACGCGGACTCCAGGAAGTGGCTCGAGAACGGGTGGGTCGACTACTTCACCCCGCAGCTCTACTGGACGGTCGATACCGCCCCGCGGAGCTACCCGGTGTTGCTCAAATGGTGGGTGGAACAGAACACCCGACAGCGGCACATCTGGCCCGGACTCTTCACCTCCAAGGTGCCGGCGGCGGGTACGCACCCGGCGGACGCCTGGGGCGCTGACGAGATCCTGCGCCAGATCGCGATCACGCGTGCGCAGCCTGGGGCGACGGGGCACGTGCACTTCAGCATGCGGACCTTCATGCGCGAGACGGCGGACAGCCTCGGGCATCGTCTCGCGACCGAGACGTATCGCGAACCGGCGCTGGTACCGGCCACGCCGTGGCTCGATTCCATCGCGCCCCGTGTGCCCACGGCGCGACTCGTCGCGGACACCCTCACCGGGGGACGACGCCTCGTGCTGGTACCGGCGGCGGGCGAGACGGTGTGGCTCTGGACCGTGCAGGAGCTGCGCGACGGCCGCTGGACGACGCGGATCCTGCCGGGCGCGCAGCGATCGACGGCGGTCGCGCGCAATCGCCGCGAGCGCGCGCCGGAGGCGGTGTGGGTGACGGCGGTGGATCGTACCGGAAACCAGAGCGGCGGTGTGCGCGCGCGGTAACGCGGGCGCGATGCAGCGCGCGATGCAGCGCGCGCTGCATCGCGTGCTCGGCATGGCGGCGCTCGGTTTGCTCGCGCTGAGCGCACTGGCGTGTGGCGACGGCGCACCGGCCCGCCATGCTCCGCCTGGTCCCACGCCCGACACATTTCGCGTCGCCTTCGCCACGAGCCGCGGCACCTTCGTCGTGCAGGCAGTCCGGTCGTGGGCGCCTATCGGAGCGGACCGCTTCTACCAACTGGTGGGAGAGGGTTTCTTCGACGAGAACCGGTTCTACCGGGTCCTCCCCGGCTTCATCGCCCAATTCGGCGCGAACGACGACCCGGCGCGCAACCGGCGATGGGAAGAGACGCCGCTGCCCGACGACACGACGCACGAGAAGAACGTGCGCGGCACGGTGAGCTTCGCGTTCCTGGAGCCGGGATCGCGGACGCACCAGCTGTTCGTGAACCTCAAGGACAACCCGAGCCTCGACGCGCAGGGCTTCGCGCCGGTCGGTCGAGTGGTCGAGGGGATGAGCGTGGTGGACTCGTTGTACGACGACTACGGGGAGATCCCCAAGTACCACCTCATCGCGACGATGGGAAACAAGTATCTGGCCCGACTGTTCCCCAGGCTCGACTACATCGTGACGGCACGGATCGTCGCGGCCGGCTCGCCACCGACGCAGTAGCAGCCGCGGAGGACCCGCGGCCGAGCGTCAGGACAGTCAGGGCAGTGGATGCCCGTCCTTCAGGCGGAACGCGATCCGCCCGGTGTTCGCAAAGTCGAGTCCGGGGTCGCCGAGGAGCACGAGCAGCGATGCTTCGCACCCGTCCTCCAGGCAGCCGACGCGGCGGCGCGGGAATATCGCGCGCGGCGTGGCCTCGCTCCACAGACGCACGAGCGCGAGCGGGTCGAACACGCCGAGCGTGGCGAGGTACCGCGCCTCCTCGACCGAGTCGTCGCGGTAGGTGTCGCTCCCGACCGCCAGCTTCACGCCGGCGTTGCGCAGCACGCCGAGATTGCGCACATGCAGACGGTCGGCGGCGCGGCGCTGGAGGCTGTCCGGTCCGTGCGCATCCACCGCGGCGAGGCCACCGAGCGTGGTCACCACCCACACGCCCTGGGCGGCAGCACGCTCGGCGTCGGCGCGCGCGATCTCGTAGCGCTGCGGCTCGGGAAGCTGTACGTGCTCGTCGCCGCGGAAGCCGGGGATGTGGTTGATCTCGTCCACGCCGCCGATGAGCGCGTTGTGGAAGTCTGCCGCCGTCTCGAC
>JBBQYZ010000217.1:0-5945 GCA_038208205.1 Gemmatimonadales bacterium
GTCGAGCGCGCGGTCGACCATGGCCTCGTTCTCGAGCACCGTTCCGGCCGCCACGAGCGCAGCGTTGTTCCAGACCTGGCGGTTCGATTCCCCTTCGTCGTACGAGGCGATCAGGGCGGCGCTCGGTGCCACCAGCGTGTCGCGCACGCGCGCGCCGAGAGTGCGGTACCTCGCGTCCGGTGCACCGGATTCCAGCAGGTCGAGCGCGAGGACCAGCTGCAGGAGCCAGTTC
The DNA here is from genome assembly GCA_038208205.1 of Gemmatimonadales bacterium. Classification (GTDB taxonomy): domain Bacteria; phylum Gemmatimonadota; class Gemmatimonadetes; order Gemmatimonadales; family Gemmatimonadaceae; genus AG11. Next base: position 233 of record JBBQYZ010000217.1, read on the forward strand.
GACTCGAGGTAAGTGCTGAAGAACGGGCGCGACGGACCGAGCACGTTGTCGACGTTCGGATAGTGGAGGTACTGCGCCGAGTATCGGCTCAGCAGGTCGGCGGCGAGCGCACGACAGCGCTCGTCGTCGAGCACCGCTCCGAGCACTGCGGCGTGCAGCACGCGCTCGGCGAGCCATAACTGATGCCAGTACAATCGGAAGCGGTCGTGGATCGCTCCGCGCAGTTCGCCTCCGCAGCGGGGGCAGCGGTGCCGTTCGTCGAAGGGATCGTAGGTCAGGAGGGTGCCATCACGATCGCACCGGCCCCCAGCTCGCGTGAGCAGCGCCTTCTCGACCGGCACCGACGGGGGCAACGCGATCAAGGGCTCGAGCTCGTGAAGCAGGCCCCCGGCGAGCCCCGAGAGCGGCCCACGCGCGACCTCGCCGCGCGCGGCCAGCGCATCGGGCGCGAGGAGTAGGCTCACGGCGGGCCCGCGGTGCGCGCGGCCAGGGACCATTCGTGCACGGAGACCAGCTCGCCGCGCAGGTCCATCCGTACACCGCGCGCGCGGCGCGTGATTCCCTGCACTCCGCGCGAGTGGTAGAGCCAGGTCGCGGGCGCGAGCGAGTCGAGGGCGAGCTGCACGGCATTCCAGGCGCGAATGCCGGCGTCGCCCGGCGCTGCGGTCGCCGCGCCATCGAGCAGCGCATCCAGGGCGGATGAGTGGTAGCCGGTATAATCCAGCGTGCCATTACGCTGCGACGAGGCGAAAAGCGCGTTCACCCACGAGAGCGCGAGGTCGCCCGGTATGCCGGCGAGCAGCAGGTCGAACCGTTTCGGGGTGGCGCGGGCGCTGGTGAGGAAGCTCCCCATCTCGGTTTGCCTGACGTGCAGCGCGATCCCGCGTCCGGCGAGGTCGCCCTGGATCAGCTGCTCGGCGACGTTGTCGCCATTCCCCACGGTGAGGAGCTCGATGCTGAGCGGCCGACCGCCCCGGGCACGGCGCCCGTCCGGACCGCGACGCCAACCGGCGGCGTCGAGCAGACGATCGGCTTCCGCGGTGTCGCGGCCGAGGGAAGCGCGGGACGCGAGTGGGCTGTCCGGGGGCACCGGCGATGCTGATGGGGTGGCGAACCCCGCCAACGCGACCTCGACGATGCGCGCGCGGTCGATGGAGCGGGCAACGGCCCTGCGCACCCGTGCGTCGTCGAACGGGGAGCGCGTGGTATTGAAGAACAGCCCCGTGCTGAACAGGACGGGGTAGCCGAGCACCTCGAGCGTGCGGTCGCGGCGCGCGAGGCCCGCCATGAGCGGAGAGATGCCCGCCATGTCGAGCTCTCCGCTCGCGAGCCCGGCAAACTTCGTCGTCGCCTCGTCGACGACGGCGATCACCAGTCCGCGCAGGGCCGGAGGCCCACCGAGCAGGCGTGGGAAAGAGTCGTTGCGGGCGAAGCTCCAACTGGCACCGCGACGGCGGCTCACGAAGACGAACGGGCCGTTGCCGACCGGCGCCGCATCGAACGCGGAGGAGCGGAGCGCCGGCCCGCGCAGCGCACCAAGCCGGTGCGCCGGGACGATGGGTAGCTCCGCCAGCAGCGCCGGTAGCCGCGCGGGTGCCGTGTGGTAGCGCAGCAGCAGCGTCGTGTCGTCGAGAGCCACCGCCGTGTCCAGCCCCGAAAGCTCGACCGCGCGGGGATATCCAGTCGCGGGATCGCGTGCGGCGAGGAAGGTGAAGGCCGCGTCGCGCGCCGTGGTGGGTACGCCGTCGTGCCAGCGGAGCCCCGGAGCAAGGGAGAGCGTGATCGCGCGACCGTCGCCGCTCAAGCTCCACCGGCGGGCGTAGTAGGGTTGCGGCACGAGCGCGGAATCGAGGCGCAGGAGGGTGACGAACAGCGCGTACCGCTGGACCTGACGCGAGAGCGGGTGTGTGGTGACGAGCGGGTTCGCCGACTCGAGATCCGCGCCCGACGCGAGCACGAGGACATCGTCCGGTCGCTGCGGCGCGATGCAGGCGTTGAGGGAGAGCACGAGGACCGCGCTCGCACCCACCAACCGGACGTGCCGACCCACGGCCGTTGACGCGCCAGGGCGCGGGTGCGATATCACCGCGTGCGATCCCCCGCTCTCGTGCGCGCGCTGGTCCGGACGACGCTGCTGTACTGGTGTGTCCTCTCGCTCACCTTCGCGCTCCTCCGTCTCGCCCCGGGCGATCCCGCCACCTTCCTCCTGCCGACCGGAGCGACCCCCGCCGACGCGTCCCGGCTGCGCGCCGAGATGGGGCTGGACCGGCCGCTCGCCACGCAATATGCGCGTTGGCTCGGTGCCACGCTGCACGGCGACTTCGGGAAAAGCTTCGTCGACGGCCGTCCGGTCGTACGTGTGATCGCCGACGCACTGCCGGTGTCGGTGATGCTCGGCGGCGTTTCGCTCCTGCTCTCCTTCGTCGTCGGGGTGTGCGCCGGACTGCTGCAGGCGGCCCGGCGCGGGACCAGCCTCGACCTCGCGCTCACTGCGCTGTCGGTGGTGCTCGCTGCGTCCCCCGCGTACTGGCTCGGTCTCGCGGCGATCGCGTGCTTCACGTATCTGGCATCCTCGTGGAGCCTGCCGCTGTGGCTTCGTCTGCCGGCCATCGGGATGGCGACCCCCGGCATCGAGCTGCATGGCGCGGCTCGGCTCGCCGACCTGTTGCGACATTCCATCCTTCCAGTCACCCTGCTCGCCGCGATCGGCGCGGCGGGAGTCGCTCGCTACACGAGGACCGGAGCGCTCGACCTCGTTGGTGCGGACTGGGTGCGGACCGCTCGCGCGAAGGGCCTCCCCGCGCGCGCCGTGATGGGACGACACCTGATGGCGAACATGCGTGCGCCGTTGCTGACGCTGTTCGCCCTCGCCTTGCCGGGCACCGTCGCCGGTTCGGTGTTCGTGGAGACGATCTTCGGCTGGCCCGGGATGGGCCGGCTCATGGTCACCGCAATCGTGGCGCGCGACTATCCGGTGGTCCTCGGATGCGCGAGCGCCTTCGCCGCCGTCGTCATCGTCGCCAATCTCACCGCCGACCTCCTGCTGCCATGGGCCGACCCGAGAGTGCGCGAATGACGGTTCGTCGGATACGGTGGAAGGACCGCCGTGCGCAGGGCCCGCTGGTCGTGCTCGCCCTGCTCGCCCTGGCCGTGGTGCTCGTCCCCGCACTCGCCGCTCGCGACCCGTTGCGCATCGACGACGTGCTGGCGCGTCGACTGGTCGCGCCGTTCGGGCGCGACGCCGGAGGCACCCTGCATCTACTCGGTACCGACCGGTTCGGCCGCGACCTGTTGGTGCGCATGATGCTGGGCGGTCGGCTCTCGCTGCTGGTCGGCGTGGTGGGAGCGGGGCTCGCGGGCGCGATCGGCACGCTGCTCGGCGGGCTGGCCGGATGGAACGGCGGCGCGGTGGACCGCGCGGTCACCGCGTGCGCCGACGTGCTCCTCGCGCTGCCGCGACTAGTGCTGCTGCTGGTCGGCGTGGCGCTCTGGCAACCGGGACTCGGCACGATCCTGACGGTGCTTGTCGCCACTGGTTGGATGGGAACCGCGCGCCTCGTTCGCGCCGAGGTGATCGCGCTCCGCGAGCGGCCGTTCGTTCCTGCGGCACGCGCGCTCGGGGCATCGCCCTCTCGCCTGCTCTTTCGCCACGTGCTGCCCAACGCGATCGGGCCGGCTCTCGTGGCGACCACCCTTGGCGTGGGCAACGCGATCCTGCTCGAGAGCGGATTGTCCTTCCTGGGACTCGGCATCCAGCCGCCGGCGCCGAGCTGGGGAAACATGATCGCCGGAGGGCGCGACCTCCTGGTGGTCGCACCGTGGGTGGCGCTCATGCCTGGCCTCGCGCTGATCATCACGGTGCTGGCGACGACCCTGCTGGGCGATGCCTGGCGCGACCGGATGGCGGGTGAACCCTCGATGACCGAACCGCGCTGACGGCGACCGAGCGCTCATCGCGCCAGGATTGTCACGATCTCATGCGGCGCGGCCTCGAAGTCGATCGCGCCATCGCGCACCTCGATCGGCCGCACAGCTGTTTCATCGAGGCGAGCCTGCACCGCTTCACTCACCGGGCGACGCAGTGTCCATCGTCCGTGCTGCGGCGAATCGCCGCGATTGACGCACCGGAGGACGATCCAGCCGTCGCATGCCGCGGGCGCGATCGCACTGAGCACGAGTCCCTGCCCGTCCAGCGTGAGTCCGCCGGCAGCGTGCGGCTCGCGGAGATTGGAGCGCAGCGTTTCGCCGACGATCGGCAGCAGCACGTCGTCGGCGAGTCGTTCGATCCGGTCTCGCTCGGTAGGCGAATCGGGACCGGGCCGGGCGAGCGCGAAGCGCGCGCCGAAGGGGCCGATCGACTGGGCGCGCGGCACGTCGGCGGGCCAGCCGGCGTGACCGGGCCGCTCGGGAAGGTCGTGACGCGAGAGTGATCCGACGGCGCGAAGGAGGGTGATGGCGATCGAACCGTCCGCGTCGCTCTCGTACTCGGCGAGGCCATCGGAGAACAGGGTGAAGCCTGCCTGCCGGCCGTACCGACTCACCCAGCGGTGCAAGGGCGCGGTCGGCACTGCGTGCTCCATGCGTTCGTCGTCTTCCGTGACGCGGATGGGCTCGCGCGCCATCGTGTGGAATGCAGCATCGGCCAGCGTGGACGATCCGGGAAGCCCCGATGCGAATCGTATCCTGAGGCGATGATCCTCGGTCCGATTGTCGCCTTGGACGACGACGCGCAGGGCAGCGAGGCCCGCATCGAGCTGGAGAGTGAGACGGCAGTCGCCGCCGCTGCGACCCTGGTCGTCGTACTCTGCGTCGAGAACAATCTCGCCGCGCAGTGGACCTGGCGCGCCAGGGCGCACAGAGCGCACGTGCGGCGGTCGCAGCGTCTCCCGCACGGCGGGGGTGTACAGATCGCCCGCTTCGCGCGTGCGCTCGAGCGCGACCAGCGCTTGGACGTGACGACCGGTGGCGAGATCGGTGATGCGCACGCTGCCGCTCGCATCGCACTCCACACGGAGCAACCCATTATCCAGTGTGAGGGCCTCGGCCCGCACGGGTTGCGGAATTTTCGTCTCCGTGCTCCCGGTCATCGCGTGCGTCACCACGGAATAGCCGGCCATCGCCTCGACCCAGCCCAGCGCGCACACCGCAACCACCCGGTCGGCATCCGGGTACGCGCGCGGTGCCTCGGTGAGCTCGATCCGTTCGCTGGTCGCCAGACGCTGGATCGGCACGCCGTCCACCTCCCAGCGTGCAAGGGCTCGCGGGGCTCCCTGCCGATCGGCGGATCCCGGTCCCACGGCGACGTCGGAAAGAGTGGCCGTGAGCCGGATCTCCGCGACGCCGCTGCGGACGCGCGGCACGGGATTACGTAGCATCACCACCGGGCGCCACGACGCTATGTCCGCTCGCGCCAGCTCGGTGTCATGCCCAGAGAGCGCGTGCAGCGCCTCCTCACGGAGACCGACGGCCTGCTCGCACGCCCGGGCGATGCGGTGGTCGAAGGCGGAGGCCACCGCGTCGATCGACGTGCCGCACAAGGTATCATGCGCGTGATTGAGCAGCACCGTGCGCCAGGCGGCGCGCAGCAGCGCTCGAGATCCGGCGCGCCCACCGTCGGGCTGCAGGGCGACCCACGGCTCGACATCGCGGACGTGGGTCCGCTAAACCATCGCGTTCGCGCGCTTCTGGGTGGCGCGCGACGCCAACGTGCCCT
>JBBQYZ010000218.1:0-5909 GCA_038208205.1 Gemmatimonadales bacterium
GTGCAGGGTGGGCGAATCGCCCGCACCGAGCGCCGCGGCGATCCCGCCCTGCGCGTAGGCCGTGGCGCTGTCGAACAGCGACCGCTTGGTCAGGAGCAGCACGTCGCCGTGCTGCGAGGCGCGCCACGCGGTGTGCAGGCCGGCGACTCCGCTGCCGACGACGAGGAAGCGGGTACGGATGCGGTCGGGCATGCATGCATCCTAATCGGTGGTGGATCGGCCCAGACGGATGACTTGCGTCGGCGGGGGGAACTGTTTCCTTTTCCGACGGATCGTCAGCGGGCCAATCAGCATCGAGCCGTGGCCGGCGCTGGATCGCGAGACGGTGATCGGCGCGGACGCGAGGTCGTCGAACGGATCAAGTCGAGGCAATGTCGTCAGAATCCACCGCAGCCCGCGAGTTGACGCACCGTCTCATCGCTCGAGAGCGCGCGCCGGCCAACGATCCGGACGCCGCCGCGGCCGCCGCGCGCCACGCGTGCGATGGCGTGTCGGTGGAGTTTTCCCGCTGGGTCGGCGCGAGGGGCTACGACGCCGTCATGGCCCGCGCCCTGGTCGAGGCGCGTGGCGCGCATCCGCCGTTGGAGCAGATCCACTACCAGCTGCGCCCCGCACCGGGACTGACCGGCGTCGCCGACAGCATCGCACGACACGGCGCCGGGGCCACCGCCGATGGGCTCGCGGTATTGCTCGAGACGATCTTCGGGGTGCTCACCCGGTTGATCGGCAACGATCTCGTGGCGACGCTCGTGGAGAAGAGCATTGAGAACGGGAGATCCGATGATGCGCACCGAGAACGCCACCTCGACCAGCGGAGCGCCGCGCCATGACGAGCAGTGACCGAAGCGACGGACGCGCGCGGATCCGCGGCATCGCCACCGGCGTCCCGGGATTGGACGCGGTGCTCGGCGGCGGGTTGCCGGAGTACTCCTTCAACCTGATCGCGGGCAGTCCCGGGTCCGGCAAGACGACACTCACGCAGCAGATCGTCTTTGCCAACGCCACCGTGGAGCGGCCGGCCCTGTACTTCACGGTGCTGGGCGAGCCGACGCTCAAGATGCTCCGCTACCAGCAGGAGTTCGGATTCTTCGACAGCAAGCGCGTGGGCTCCGCCGTGCAGTACCTCAATCTCAGCGAAGAGGCGCTCGAACAGGACCTGAGCGTCGTGCTCGACCGCATCGTCACGGAGGTCGCGCGCGCCAAGCCGGGGATCATCGTCGTCGACTCGTTTCGCCCGATCGGCACCCGCGGCTCGGACACCGCGCCCGCGGATTCGATGACGCTCGACCGGTTCGTACAGCGCCTCGCGCTCCACCTCACCACCTGGGAGGTCACCTCCTTCCTGTTAGGCGAGTACAGCGAGCGGGAGCAGCGAAATCCGGTGTTCACGGTGGCCGACGGCGTGCTCTTGCTGTCGCAGGTGACCGACCGGAATTCCGTCGTCCGGAAGCTGCAGGTGGTGAAGGTGCGCGGCCGGTCGTCCATGCCGGGGCTGCACACCTTCCGCATGACGGACAACGGCGTGGAGATCTTTCCGCGCATCCCGGAGCAGCAGTTCCAGCGGCGGCCGCAGCTGCTCCGGCGGCTGCACACGGGCGTGCCGGGGTTGGACGAGATCATGGGCGGTGGCATCCCGTCCGGCGACGCGCTGATCCTCGCCGGACCGGCCGGCAGCGGCAAGACGACCTTTGCCACCCAGTTCGTGGCGGAGGGCCTCCGGCGGGATGAACCCGCCATCATCGTCGTCTTCGAGGAGTACCCGGAGGAATATGTCGCTCGCGCCAAGGTCAGGAACGGCCAGATCGAGGAGGCGATCCATGCCGGACGGCTCAAGATCATCTATCTCCGGCCGCTCGACCTCTCGGTGGACGAGACGCTGGCGGAGATCCTGGATGGAGTGGCGACGGTCAAGGCGCAGCGGGTGGTGATCGATTCCCTCTCGGGGTTCGAGGTCGCCCTCGCGCCGGCGTTCCGCGAGGATTTCCGCGAGTCGCTCTACCGCCTCGTCGGCGCGCTGACCGCCACCGGCGTCACCGTGTTCATGACGGTCGAGACCACGGGTGCCCACCTCGACGTAGGCTTCACGACGGAGAAGGTGTCGTTCATCACGGACGACATCATCGTTCAGCGCTTCGTCGAGATCGGGGGCGAGCTCCGGCGGGTCCTCGCGGTGGTCAAGATGCGCGGCAGTGATCACAGCCACGAGTTCCGCACCTTCGAGGTGACGGCGGCGGGCGCCGTGATCGGCGAGCCGCTCAAGAACTATCACGGGATCATCACCGGGGTCCCCGACCTGCGCATCGGCGTCGCGTCGCCCGGCCACGCCGGCCTCACGTCCCGGGAGACCGTCGTGCTCCGGACCCTGGTCCGGCTCGACGGCGCATCGGCCGAGGCGCTGGCGACGCGCATCGGCATCGCGCGCACGGACCTGGACCCGACGCTCGAGCGCCTGACGCTGCTCGGCTACGCCGTCGTGACGCATGACGGAGGGACCACCTATCGCGCGGTGGCACAGCCCGGTTGGTAGCCGGCAGCGGGAGGAGTGTATGTCGGTGTCGCTGACGCCGAACGACGACGGTGCCGCCGACACCGGACGAGGTGCCGCCGCGGAGGAGCTGCCGCGACCAATGCCGACGTCCAGTGAGGACGGCGGTGCGCCGGGGGCCATCGGCTCGTTCGAGCGGTACATGGAGGACGGACCGCCGGCCTTCGCGGTCACCCGCGGAGCGGAGCACGCGCTGGTGTTCGCGAACCGCGAGTTCCGGCGGCTGACGGCGGTCGGCGCGACCGACCTGGGCCATCCGATCGCCAACGCGCTCCACGGCCTCAGGTCGCGAGGCCTGTCCGCGGTGCTCGATCAGGTGTTCCGCACGTCGGCCGTCGCCCGAGACGCCTCCTTCGGCGACCCCGGCGAGAACGCTCCCGACTGGCACTGCACGGTCTGGCCGCAGTTCGACGGGGCCGGCCGGCCGGAGCGCCTCGTGATCGAGCTGTGGGAGTCCTCCCGGGCCGATCTGACGCTCGCGCTCCAGCGAGAGGTGGCGGAGCGCATGCTCCTCAGCGCGCTGGAGGAGCGCGACGCGACCGAGAAGGCGGAAGGCTCGAGCCGGAGAGCGACCTTTCTCGCTGTCGAGGGCCGTCGCCTCACCGGGTCGCTCGACGAGTCCACCACGCGAGAGGCCGTGGCGGGCCTGGCGCTTCCCCCGATCGCCGCCTGGTGCTTTGTGGACGTCTTCGACCCGAAGGACGCGATGCTTCGCCTGCGCGTCGTGCATCCCGACGCGGCGAAGCAGGCGTTCCTGCGTCGCCTGGAAGGCAACTGGTCGCCCGAGCCGAACGACCTGTTCGGTCTGCCCGCCGCCCTCCGGAGCCGAGCGCCGACGGTGATCGCCGCCGACCTCGTGCACACGGCGCTCGCCGGCGGTGCGCACGGCCCGGAGACACTGCACATCCTGCGCACCATCGGGATCGGCGCGTTGCTGACCGTGCCCCTCGTCGTGCGTGACACGTTGTTCGGGGCGGTGACCTTCGTGAGCCAGCGGCAGGACCTCGGCTTCTCCACCGAGGACGTGGCGTTGGCCCAGGAGCTCGCGGACCGCAGCGCCGTCGCCCTCGACAGCGCGAAGCTGCACGGCCAGGCGCTCGAACTGCGGGCCATCGCGGAGACCGCGAGTCTGGCGAAGACGGCGTTTCTGGGCACGATGAGCCACGAGCTCCGTACCCCATTGAACGCGATCGGCGGGTACGTGGAGCTCATCCTGATGGGATTGCGCGGGCCGGTGAGCCCGGCCCAGGAAATCGATCTCGGTCGGATCAGGAGCAATCAGCGCCATCTGATCGGCCTCATCACGGACCTGTTGAACCTCGTCCGCGTCGGCAGCGGCCGTGTGTCGTACGACATCACCACGGTGGCCGTGCACGAGGCGGTCAGCGCGGCCGCTGGCCTCGTCGAAGCGCTCATCGTTCAGAAAGGACTTCGCTGCGAGCTGCCCGACGCCGATGCCGGCGTCGTGGCGCGCGCCGATCGGGAGAAGCTGCAGCAGATTCTGATCAATCTTCTCTCCAATGCCATCAAGTTCACGCCGGACGGCGGACGGATCGCCGTCGACTTCGAGACGGCGGAGTCGACGGTCCTCATTCATGTCGCCGACACGGGCGTCGGCATCCCGGCCGACAAGTTGGAGGTGATCTTCGATCCGTTCATCCAGGTGAAGGAGGGGTTCGCCGGCCGGGACACCGGCATCGGGTTGGGGCTGGCGATCAGCCGCGATCTCGCGCGCGCGATGGGCGGGGAGCTGTGGGTCGAGAGCGAATTGGATCGAGGCAGCCGATTCACGCTCCGGCTTCCGCGGGCCACCGAGGAGCTCGAGCCGCACTGGGGGCCGACGACAGGTTGAGGAGGGCCGCTGTCTTGCCCCACTCCGCGCCGCACACGACTTTTCCGCCCTATGCGCAAGCTGCTGTATCTCATCGGCGTGCTGCTCGTCGTGCACGTCGCGCTCCTCTTCGTCCACCCGTCCGGTGCGGCGCAGCCGGCGAGCGGCGACGCAGTGGACGTCGGCGTGGTCTTCGACCTCGGAGGCCGTGGCGACAAGTCGTTCAACGACGGCGCCTACCTCGGCGCCGAGCGCGCCGAGAAGGAGCTCGGGGTGCGGGTGCGATTCATCGAGCCCGGCGAGGGCTCGGACCGCGAGTCCGGGTTGCGGCTGCTCGCGGCCGAGGGGATGGACCTCGTGATCGGCGTCGGCTTCATCTTCACCGACGACCTCACCCAGCTGGCGAAGGAATATCCGAACACCGACTTCGCGGGGGTGGACTACTCCGTCGCCACCGACGCGAGGGGCGCGGTGATCCCGCCGCCGGCCAACCTCGCCGCGCTCAAGTTCCGCGAGGAGCAGGGCTCGTTCCTCGTCGGCGCCCTGGCCGCGCTCGTCGGCAACTCCAGGAAAGTCGGCTTCGTGGGCGGGATGGACTTCCCCCTCGTCCAGAAGTTCGAGATGGGCTATCGGGCCGGCGTGAAGCAGGTGTGCCCGGAGTGCGAGGTCATCTCGCAGTACGCCGGCGTCACCCCTGAAGCCTTCCGCAACCCGGGCAAAGGCAAGGAGCTCGCGCTCAGCCAGTACCAGCAGGGCGTCAACGTGATCTTCCACGCGTCGGGCTCCACCGGGCTCGGCGTCTTCGAGGCGGCGCGCCAGACGGGCAAGATGGCGATCGGCGTGGATGCCGATCAGTTCAAGGAGGCGCCGGGCTTCGTGCTCACGTCGATGGTGAAGGGCGTGGACAACGCGGTGTTCGACGCGATCCGCCGCGTGAAAGAGCAGCGGTTCAAGGGCGGCGTGTACCAGTACGGCCTCGCTGAACAGGGAGTGGGGTACGTGTACGACGCCAACAACGAGCGGCTCATCCCGGCGGCGGTGAGGGCGCGACTCGAGGCGCTCAAGAACGAGATCATCGCCGGACGCATCGTCGTCCCGAGCGTGCGGTAGGTGAACCCGATGCATCGGGGGCGCCGCTCCGCGCCCATCCTCGGCAACCATGACTGACACGCCCGCCATCCGCCTCCGCGGTATCGACAAGGCGTTCGGTCCCGTGCGCGCCAACCGCGGCGCCGACCTCGAGGTCGCCCGCGGCGAGATCCACGCGCTCGTCGGCGAGAACGGCGCAGGCAAGTCCACGCTGATGCGCGTGCTGAGCGGCATGTACGCGCCCAACGCCGGCACCATGGAAGTCGACGGGCGCGACGTCACCGGCTGGAGCACCGCCGACGCGATCGCCGCGACGGTCGCCCAGCCGGTGACGTCGCGACCCTCGACTTCCATCCGCCCCGAGTCCGCCGCGTACATGCCGCTCAGCACGCGCATCAGCGTGGACTTTCCCGCGCCGTTCTCTCCGACGAGGGCGTGAATCTC
>JBBQYZ010000219.1:0-5901 GCA_038208205.1 Gemmatimonadales bacterium
GGTGTCGCCGGCTCATGCCTGCGGCAGGCGCCGAGGAGGGCGAGGGAGAGCGCCGCGGTCGCCGCGGCGCAGGTCGAGGAGATGCGCATCCCGAAAGGTTCTCGGGTGCGCCCCCGCACGCAACGGGCGAGCGGGCTCGGCTAGGCGGCCGCCGCGCTCGTCGAGAACGCGTCGTCGATGAAGGCGACGAGGTCAGGCAGGGTAAAAGGCTTGTGCAGCAGTCGCCTGGCGTGCGCGGCGAGGCCGTGTCGCGCGATCTCCTCACTCGAGAAGCCGCTCATGCACGCAATGTGGACGTACGGGTAGCGCTGCTCCACCGCTGTGGCGAGCTCGTGACCGTTCATCTCGGGCATCATGATGTCGGTGAGCAGCAGGATCGGCATCCGCTCCGGCTCGCGTGCCAAGAGCGTGAGCGCGTCGGCCCCGCGCGAGGCCCCGATGACGCGATAACCCGCGCGCACGATCGCCCGCATCGTCACGTCGCGGACGGCGGGCTCGTCGTCCACCACCAGCACGGTGCGACTGCTGCTGGTCGCGCTCTCGCGGACCGCCGACACCAGCGCGGGTACCAGCGCGGGCGCGACGGGGACCGAGGCGGGAGGGGTGGTGCGGGAACGCGCCACTGGCAGGTACACCGTAAAGGTCGTGCCCTTTCCCACCGTGGTGTCGACGACGATGTGCCCGCTGGACTGCGCAACGATGCCATGCACCGTGGCGAGGCCGAGGCCGGTGCCCTTGCCGTGGGCCTTGGTGGTGAAGAACGGCTCGAACAAGCGCCCGAGGACATCACTGTGAATGCCGCTGCCGGCGTCCTTCACCGAGAGCGCGACGTACTCGCCCGCCGGGACGACGCCAAAGCGGTGCGCGAGTGGTGCGTCGAGCTGCAGTGGTGCGGTGCCGACGAGGATCGTCCCGCCGGCGTGCATGGCGTCGCGCGCGTTGAGCACGAGGTTCATCAGCACCTGTTCCATCTGTCCGGCGTCTGCGTAGACCGGCGGGACGGCGGCATGCAGCGCGGTGTGGAGCTGCACGTCGGCGCTCAGCACGCGGCGCAGCAGGCGATCCATGTTGCCCACCGTTGCATTGAGGTCGAGCGACGTGGGCTGGAGCACCTGCCGCCGGCTGAAGGCGAGGAGCTGGCGGGTGAGCGCCGCGGCGCGCGCGGCGGCTTCGCGGATCTGCACCACGTCGTCGCGGTGCGCGTCGGTGACGGGGATCTCGTCGAGTAGGAGCTCGACGTTGCAGCTGATCGCGGTGAGGAGGTTGTTGAAATCGTGGGCGATGCCGCCCGCCAGCTGACCGACCGCCTCCATCTTCTGGGCCTGCCGGAGCTGCGCCGAGAGCTCCTCGCGGGCGGAGACGTCGATCATCGTGCCGATGCAGCGGAGCGCCGCTCCGTCTGGCGCGCGGAGGATCGCGCCGCGCTCCGAGACGGTCACGTAGAGGCCATCGCCCCGGCGGAAGCGGTACTCGGCCGTCCACAGCTGGGACGCGCTCGGGTCGCGCATCGCCGCGTCGAACACGGCGCTCACATGCTCGGCGTCATCCGGATGCACGCGCTCGTTCCACCACGCGCGCGTCGGCTGCGCGTCCTCCCACAGGAAGACGCTGCGCAGGGCGTCGCTGCGGTAGAGCGTGTCCGTCACGAGGTCGTGGTCGAAGATCACGCTTCCCACCACGTCGGAGACGGCGCGGAAGCGCTCCTCGCTGACGCGTCGCGCTTCCTCGACGCGCCGGCGCTCGGTGATGTCGCTCATCGTGGCGACGGCGCCGGTGATGCGGTCGCCCTCGCGCAGGGCGCGCGTGTTGACGCAGATCCACACCGTGTCGCCGTCGGGAATGCTCACGCCGACGACGACGTCGCGGCACGGCTCGCCGGTGCGCGCCGTGCGCGCAATCGGGATGTCGGCGGGGGCCATCACGCTGCCGTCGGCGTGGTAGAGCACGCGGTTCCGCGTCGCCGCCTCGGCACCGTTCATCTGCGCCGAGGTCATGGCCATCATTTCCAGCGCACGGTCGTTCCACGCCTGAATCCGGCCGGTGGCGTCCTGCATCACCACGCCCTCGCTCATCGTCTCGACGATCGAGCGATAGCGTGAGTCAGCGGGCCGACGGGCGGCGGCGGATGGACCGAACGGGAGGCGGTGCCGCACACGCTCGAGCGCGCGGGCAAGGGAGAAGGCCATGCGTGGGGATGGAGGAGCGCGCGCGCCCCGTACGGGTTCGGCGATGGGGTGCGCCGGCACGCATTTGACGAAGGACGAGGCGTCGCGTTTCACCCGATCCAGGTCTAACCTTCCAGCATGAGCGACGACGCCCCTTCGTTCGTACGTGGCATCTTCGCCGGTGCGATCCATGACAGCCTCCTGTTCCCCTTCCCCGCTCCGCTCGACGAGCGCGATCCGGAAGAGTCGCACACCGTGCGGCGCCTGCTCGCCGCGCTGGAGGAGATGCGGGCCGGCGGCCTGATCGACTCCGTCCGGTTCGACGAGGAAGAAACGATTCCCGAGGAGACGGTGCGCGCCCTTGCCGATGGCGGCTGGTTGGCGCTCTCGATCCCGCGCCGGTATGGCGGGCTGGAGCTGAGCATGGCGGCGTACGCGCACGTTTTCGGCGCCCTGTCCAGCCTCGATGCTTCGCTGGGCGTCCTGGTGGGCGTACACTGCGGGCTGGGCTCCAAGGCGATCGTGCTGTTCGGGAGCGACGAGCAGAAGGCGCGCTACCTGCCGATGCTGGCGCGCGGCGAGACGCTCGCCGCCTACGCGCTCACCGAGCCCGAGACCGGGTCCGACGCGCAGAACATCGTGACGCAGGCACAGCCCAACGCCGATGGCAGCTGGACGCTGACCGGCCGCAAGCACTGGATCGGCAACGGGCAGCGGGCGGGTGTGATCGCAACCTTCGCGCAGACTCCGATCGAGCGCGGAGGCAAGACGGTGCTGCGGCCGACGGCATTCATCATCCGTCCCGACATGCCTGGGTTCAGGGTCGGGGGCACGGTGCGGAAGCTCGGCATCCGGGGCTCCACGCAGGCAGAGCTGATCTACGACGGGCTGCAGGTACCGGCCGACCACGTGCTCGGCGCGGTGGGCAAGGGGTTCGGCGTGGCGGTGAAGGTGCTCAACGGCGGCCGGATGACCCTCGCCGCCGGGTGCACCGCGGGGACGAAGCGGATCCTCGGGCAGATGGCCGCGTTCACCGAAGAGCGGGTACAGTTCGGGCGGCCGATCGCCGACTTCGAGATCACCCAGCGCAAGCTTGCCCGCACGGCGACCGACGTCTACGCCGCCGACGCGATGCTCGGCGTGCTGACGCGGCTCGCCGAGCACCCGGACGGCGAGTACGCGCTGGAGGCGGCGTGCTGCAAGGTGTTCGCGAGCGAGATGCTGTGGCGCGCCGCCGACGAGATGGTGCAACTCGCGGGCGGGCGCGGCTTCGTGAAGCCCTATCCGTACGAACGGATGCTGCGCGACGCGCGCATCAACCGGATCTTCGAGGGGACGAACGAGATCCTCCGGTTGTTCGTCTCGCTCAACGGCATCCAGGGACCGGCGGCGGCGCTAACGGAGCTCGGGCTGGCCCTGCGCCGCCCGCTGCGCAACCTCGGGATGATCTCCGGCTTCGCCACCTCACGCCTGGCCAGCCGGCTCGGGTCCACCCCCACGCTGGACCTGGCGCTGCACGCGCGGCTGGAGAAGCACGCGCGCCACTTCGAGCACCACGTGGCCGAGCTGAAGGACGCGGCCGAGCGGGTCGTGCGCGCCTACCGCAAGCAGATCGTGGAGCGGCAGCAGGAGCTCGAGCGGCTGGCGGACATGGCGGTGGAGCTGTTCGCCACGGCGTGCGTGCTCGCGCGCACGCAGTCGCTGCTGGCCGAGCGCGGCGACGCCGGCTGCGCGCGCGAGCTCGCGCTGTGCGATCTGTTCGTGGTGGAGTCGGGGCGGCGGTTCCGGGCGAACCGGCTCACCCTGCAGAGTGCGCAGGACGAGCTGCGTCGCACCGTCGCGGCACAGGTGCGCGAGGCCGGCGGGTACGGGGTGGAGGATGCGATCGTGCGGTCGCGTGCTCGGTGACGGCAATCGCGCGCGTTGGAGCGGCCCTCGTGGCGCGGAGGCCACACTGGCGCAGGAGGGGTTCGGATTCTGCGGATGCTCCGGATTCAGCGGATGCTGCTGCTGTGTCCTCCTTCGATTATTGGGGTCGGCATTCAGGCATCCGTTGGCCGGCGCGCGTGATGCGTGAACGCCGGCCCCTCACTGAGCTGCACACGCGGTACTCGACCAATCCGCACTTTCCGTCTTGATCCACACCCTCCCTTCGACTGAGCGGCCGGCCTGGCCACGACGAAACGAATGATCTACGACATATCCGTCCCAGTCCGCACCGGCGGCGTGGTGTATCCCGGCAATCCGCCGATCTCCATCACCGCGCAACAGGCGATCTCGCAGGGCGCCGGCGCGAACGTCTCGCGGGTCGACGTCGGGTCGCACACCGGCACCCACGTCGACGCGCCGAAGCACTTCTTCGACGACGGCGCCGGCGTGGACGCGTTGGCGCTCGACGTGTTGATGGGGCCGGCGCGCCTGATCGCCTTCACCGATGCGGTGACGAGCATCGGGGAGGCCGAGCTCCGTCCGCACGTGCTCGCTGGTGTGACGCGACTCCTGATGCGGACGCGCAACTCCGCCTGGTTGGCAAGTGGGAGCACGGAGTTCCACCCGGACTACACTTATCTGGCGCCCGACGGGGCCGCGTATCTCGCGGAGCTCGGTGTGAAGCTGGTGGGCGTGGACTACCTGAGCGTCGAGCAGTTCCATTCCGGGCACCACCGCACCCACCGCACGCTGCTCGGGCGCGGGATCATCATCGTCGAGGGACTGATGCTCGCCGAGCCGCCGCCGGGCGATTACGAGTTGCGGTGCCTTCCGCTACGGCTCGAAGGGCTGGACGGCGCGCCGGCACGGGCGGTGCTTGTGAGCGGAGCGTAGGTGCGTAGGTGCGTAGGTGCGTAGGTGCGTAGGTGCGTAGGTGCGTAGGTGGGTAGGTGGGTAGGTCGGTAGGTCGGGACTGTGAAGTCCCGTCTGTCGGACTTACGGACCTCCGGACCTATGGACCTACCTGCGTGCAGGCCCCCAGAATCTCTTCTACCAAATACGGAACACATGCAGCTGGCGATGATCGGCCTGGGCAAGATGGGCGGCAACATGACGGAGCGGCTGATGCGCGGCGGGCACCAGCTCGTCGCCTTCGATCGCGACCCGGCGACGGTGAGCAAGTACCAGAAAATCGGCGCCTCGGCGGCCACGGACCTCGCCGACGTGACGCGGCAGCTCAGCGGCCCGCGCATCGTGTGGATCATGGTCCCTGCCGGCAAGCCGGTGGATGAGACGATCGACGCACTGCTGCCACAGCTCGCGTCGGGCGACATCATCATCGACGGCGGCAACTCGATGTACAAGGACACCCGCGCGCGCGCCGAGCGGCTCGCGGCCAAGGGAGTCCACCTCATCGACGCCGGCACGAGCGGCGGCATCTGGGGCCTCGAGAACGGCTACTGCCTCATGGTCGGCGGCGCCGACGCGGCGGTGAAGCACTGCGAGCCGATCTTCCTCGCCCTCGCCCAGCAGGACGGTTACGCGCACGTTGGGCCGCCGGGCGCGGGACACTACGTGAAGATGGTGCACAACGGGATCGAGTACGGAATGCTCCAGGCGTTCGCCGAAGGATACGAGATCCTCTCCGCGTCGTCGAAGTATCCCGACCTTGACCTGCACGCGATCGCCGAGCTGTGGCAGCATGGCAGCGTGGTGCGGTCGTGGCTCAACGAGCTCGCCGTCCGCGCCTTCGACAAGGACGCGAAGCTGGGTGCGCTCAAGGGCTACGTGGCCGATTCGGGCGAGG
>JBBQYZ010000220.1:0-5900 GCA_038208205.1 Gemmatimonadales bacterium
GACCACCGCCGCGGCGGCGACGCCGACCGCGACCTTCCGCTTCTTCTTGCGCCGCGCCGCTTCCTTCCCGGTCACGCGATCCACCACCTGCTTGGCGACGGCGCCAGCCTGCGATCCGGCAGCCTTCGCCGTCTTCACAGCGAGGCGCGCGGTCTTCACCGCCTCGACGGCGGTGACCGCGGCAACGGCGGCGGTGCGGACGGTCTGACGAGCGTTTTTCTTGATGTTGGCCATGTCTCCTCCTGTATGAGTTCCGCGCGTCGCGCCGCGAGAATGCTCGCCGTCCCGGGGGGGAGGTCGTTCACCTGTGCGTCGCGCGCGTGTCGGTGCAGCCATCCTGAATCATACCCCACCGCCGCGCCATGTGCCGGTGCCACGCGTTGGGAGCCGGTGTCGGCCTGGCGAATCGGTCACACAGTCCGATGACGAACTCGAGCAAAGTCACGCATCCCTGGTGATAGTAGCGCCGGCGACGCAGCGCGGTGGCTACTGGACCACCGCCTTGCGCCGCAGCGCCTCGATCTCGTCGATCTCGCGAGGGGCGGTGGTGATCCGCCGCAGCTTGCCCCCGGTGATCACGTAGTCATCCTCGAGGCGCACACCGACGTTCCGGTACTTCGCCGCGGCCGCCTGCGCGTGGGCAATGAGCGCCCGGTTGCGCGGCGTGTCGGGGAGGTCACGGAAGACGTGCTCGCGCACGTAGATCCCCGGCTCGATCGTGAACGCGCTGCCGGGGGCGAGCCGCGACGTGTAGTAGTACTGCTCGGGGTCATGGACCTCGAGCCCGATCCCGTGCCCCAGGCCGTGCATGTAGTACATCCGATACTGCGGGCACTGTCGCGGGTTGGGGCCGATGCTGCAGTCGTAGGTCGCGCCCGGTGACTCGATCAGCCCGTACTTGGCGAGTCCCGTCGCGATCACTGCGTTGGCGGAGTCGTTCATCAGGCGGGAGAGCGCGCCCGGGGTGGCCTGCCGTTCGGCGGCGGCCTGCGCGTCGCGCACGAGCTGGTAGATGTCGCGCTGCGTGGTGGAGAAGTGGCCGCTCGCCGGCACCGTGCGCGTGACGTCGGCGGCGTAGCCCTTGAACGAGGCGCCGATGTCCATCACGACCATGTCGTTGATGCCGATGAACCGGTTGTCGGCGTTGTAGTGCAGCGTGGTGGCGTTCGGCCCCGACCCGACGATCGTGGCGAACGACGGCCGGTCCGCACCGTTACGGCGAAAGGTGTACTCGATCAGCGCCTGCAGCTCGAACTCGTTCATCCCGTCCTTCAGCGCGGCGATCGCCTCTCGCTGCGCGCGCACCGTGATCTCGACCGCCTGCTTGATCAGCGACAGCTCGGCCGGGCTCTTCGTGCCGCGCAGCTGCTCCACCGCGTCGTTGGCCGGTGTGACCTTGAGCTTGGGATACTTTCGCTGCAGCGCGTCGAAGATCTGCTCGTCCGGCGACCTCGTCGCCGTGAGCGGGTTCTCGTCCTGGTGCAGGCCGAAGTCGCCCACCACGGTCATCGGCACCCCCGCCGCGGCGAGGGAGTCGAGTAGCGTGGCCAGGTCGCCGTACGAGCGACCCTGCAGGCCCGTGGCAGCGGACACCCCCTCCACGCCGATGCGCGCGCCGGTCCACACTTCCTGATTGGGCTGGCGCGGCCGCACGAGCAGCGAGGCGGTCACCCGCGTGCCCCGGCGCAGCATCACAAGCGCGGCGTCCGGCTCCTTGAAGCCGGTCAGGTAGTAGAAGTTCGGTGACTGGTAGAACGACAGGTAGTCCTGCTCCGGCTCGCGGCCCGAGAGGGCGATGAACGCGCCGTCGGAGATCCTGTTCGCGAGGGCGACGCGTCGCATCGCGAACTCCTGCTGCGACTGTGCGGAGAGGACGGAAGGGAAGAGCAGCGCGGTGAGCGCGAGGCGGCGAATCACGAGTCCTCCTTGGGTGAGACTGCGGCGGTCAACCGACGAACGCCGTGAACAGGTAGAGCAGCATCCCGACGAGCGCGCCGACCAGGGTGCCGTTGATGCGGATGAACTGCAGGTCGCGCCCGATCTGGACCTCGATCTTGGCGGAGGCTGCGCTGGCGTCCCATCCCTCCACCGTGCGGGCGATCAGCTCCGCCACCTCGGGACGGTACTGGTCCACCACGCCGAGGACGAGGCGCTCGACCGATTCATCTACTTCGCGCAGCAGGGCCACGTTCCCCAGCGCCCGCTCGGCGATCGCGCCCAGCGCCCGCTCGAGCGGTTCCGGCGATGGCGCGTCGGGGCCGGCGTATCTGACGAGGGCCTTGCGCGCCGAACCGAGCAGTGCGCCAGACAGCTCCTCCACAGCGGGGTGGGCGAGCAGCCGTTCCTTCATCGCTTCGGCACGGGCAATCGTCTCGGGTGAGGAGTGCAACTTCTCCACGAAGTCGCGCAGCGCGTGGTCGAACTGCGCGCGGAGCGGGTGGGCATCGTCGGCCGAAACCTCGGCCAGCGTCCGCTCGATCCCAGAGACGATCTTCTGGTACAGTTTGTCATCGACCGCCCCGGGAACCCACCACGGGCTCTCCTCGGCGATCCGGCTCCGGATCAGCTCCTTGTTCTCCTCCACGATCCGGCTGACGATCCGCACGATCCGATCGAGGAACTCCTGGTGCCGGTCGTCGGTCGTCGCCATCGAGAGCAGGTCATGGAGCAGGGGGGCGACATGAGCCCGTCGGAGCTGGCCCACGAGCGCCTCGTGCACGCCCTCGCGCAGCTCGTCATCCGGTACCGACTCCGCCGCGCGTGCGACGCCGACGGCGATCGCGCGCGCCACCCGCGTCCGGTGCTGCGGCTCGGCCAACCAGCTCGCCGCGCGCTCGCCGAGGTGCATGCCCGCCAGCTGACGCGCGATCACGTCGCGTGCGAGGAAGTTGTTGCCGACGAAGTTGCCGAGGCTCCGTCCGATCCTGTCCTTCCGCTGCGCGACGATCGCCGTGTGCGGGATCGGAATGCCGAGCGGGTGACGGAAGAGGGCAGTGACGGCGAACCAGTCGGCGATGCCGCCGACCATCGCCGCCTCGGCGGTGGCGCGCACCAGGCTCACCCAGAAGGGGGCAACGTCGGGTCGATAGTGCCTGAACAGGGCCACGACCACGAAGACGACGGCGAACGCGGCGAGCAGCGCCGTCGCTCGGCGGCGCATGATCGCGTACTGGCGGGCCTTCTCGGAATCATCGCGGACGACGAGCATCAGCGGAAATTATCGGTGGTGACGCCCCGCCGCCTGCCAGTCACCTGGCTGCGGTCAATAGGGCACGATGTCCACCACCGGCTTCACGTGCAGGTACGACTCGATCATTTTGGAGACGAGCGTCGCCGTCGTCGCGCCCTGGAAGGGCACGTACTCGAGCATCATCGCCACCACGATCTTGGGGTCGTCCGCCGGTGCGTAGCCCACGAACCAGGAGAAGTTCAGCTCCTTTCCGTTTGACGCGAACTTGCGGCTCTGCGCCGTGCCGGTCTTGCCGGCGAGCACCACGTCCTTGATCTGCGCGCGAACGGCGGTCCCGTTCTCCACCACGTTGGCGAGTGCCGCACGCAGCAGCCGGAACTGCTCGTCGTCGAGCTTGAACAGCCGCGTGCGCTCGGGGCTCCGCTTGACCACCTCGGGCCGCGACGCGGTGCCGTCCGTCGCCAGCGCCGTGTAGAAGCGCGCCATGTTGAGGATGGTCTGCGCGTTCTCCCCCTGACCGATCGCGAGGTTGAGCACCACCGACGAGGTCCATCCTGACTTGCCGTATTTCCGGTTGAAGTACTCGGCCGTCTCCGGCCAGAGCGGACGTCGCTCCTCGGGGAGATCGATGCCCGCACGCTCCCGGAAGCCCAGGTGAATGCCACCCGCCAGCAACCGGCTCAGTCCGAGCTTGATCCCGAGCTGGTAGAAGTACGTGTTGCACGACTTCGCGATCGCCTCGGCGAGCGAGAGGCTGCCATGCTTCGCATCGCAATGGAAGTAGCGCGAGCCGTACTGCAGACCGCCTGTGCAGGTCACCGGCATGTGATCGCCCATGCGCACGACGCCCTGCTCGATGCCGGTGACCGCCGTGGCGATCTTGAAGGTGGAGCCGGGCGGATACTGGCCCTGGAGCGCCTTGTTGTAGAGTGGTCGCCGAGGATCGCTGCGGAGGGAGTCCCAGTACGCCGCCGGAATGCCTCCGGTGAACCGGTTGCCGTCCCAGCCCGGCTCGCTCACGAGCGCGAGCACCGCGCCTGTCTTCGGGTCGAGCGCGACCACACCTCCCTGCAGGGTATCCCCGAACAGTCCCGCGGCGACGCGCTGCAGGTCGATGTCGATGTTCGTGTACAGCGGCGGCGCGGCCACCGGGGCAAGGTCGGGGCGCACGGCGTCCTGGTTGGCGACGACGCGCCCGCGCGCATCCACCTCGGCGAACTGGCTTCCTTCGCGGCCACGCAGCACCGTCTCGTACTCCTTCTCCAGCCCCTGCTTGCCGATCTGCTGTCCCGCCTTGTAGTCGAGCGAGTCGTGCGCGCGCGCGAGGTCGGCCTCGCTCACCTCGCCCGTGTAGCCCATGAAGGCCGAGACGATCTCCCCGTCGGGATAGAAGCGGCGAGGAGCGCTCTGGATGATCAGCCCCGGGAACTGCGTCCGATGCTCCTCGAGGACGCTCACCACGTCGAACGATGCATCGGGGATGATCGCCGTCGGCCGACCCGGCGCGCGCCGAAAGCGCCGCACGACCTGCTCGATCTGCGGAGCAGAGAGCTCGATCGTGCCGGAGAGCCGCTGCAGCGCGGCGCGCAGGCTGTCCTCGCGCTGCGCAATCATCGATACCGAGTAACCGATCACGTTGTCGGCGATGACCTTCCCGTTCCGGTCGTACACGATGCCGCGCGGTGCGGGCAAGGGCACTTCGCGCAAACGATTCGTCTCGGCCTGCAGCGTGTACTTCTGGTGCTGGATGACCTGGCTGCGGAAGAAGCCCGCCGTCAGGAACAGCAGCATCCCGGCGATCACCACGTTCGCGGCCCGGCCGCGGCGGTGGATGTCGTTCGGGTGAAAGCTCATCGAGTGATTCCCCTGTCCGGCAGCCGTGCCGGCCCGTGCGTCATGTCGACGCCTGACGTGCGAAGCGCGCAAACGCGCCGCAAGGGAGCGCTACGCGAGGAATGGTCCATCCACTGTTCTACACTCTGCACCCGCCGACGGCTCACACGGCGGCTCACAGCTGCCCGTCGCCATTTTCGAGCGACCGCCAGAGGTACCAGCTCGCGACCGTGGCGTATGGGCGCCACTTCTCTCCCAAGCGCACCACGTCCTTGGGTGAGGGTCGTGTGGCGAGCCCATACGCGCGCTGGATCGCATTCTGGACGCCGAGGTCCAGTTCGGGGAGGACGTCCGGGCGACCGAGCCGAAACATCAGGAACATCTGCACCGTCCACCGGCCGATCCCCTTCACCTGCACGAGGTGCTCGATGATCGCATCGTCGGGGAGTCGGCCGAGATGCGCGAGCGGCAGCGACCGGTCGAGGACGCGGGTCGACAGATCGCGCAGGTAGCCGATCTTCTGGCGCGACAGCCCGGCGCCGCGCAGCGCCTCGTCGCTGCTGGTCACGACGTGCTCCGCACGCGGGCGTCGGCCGGGATAGAGCTCGCAGAGGCGGCGGTGGATCGTCCCGGCCGCCTTTCCCGAAAGCTGCTGGAAGACGATGGATCGCACGAGCGCATCATAGTGCGTCCCCGTGCGGCGCGGCTCGAGCCGGTACGGACCCACGCGGGCGATGATCTCACCGAGCACCGGGTCGACTCGGCGGAGGTGCGCCAGGGCGGCGCGGGGGGACGGGGCCATGGGAGAAGGATACTGCGAAGCGTGAACGCCGTCGGTCGTGGGGGGGGGGGGGGGGGGGGGGGGGGGGGGGGGGGG
>JBBQYZ010000221.1:0-5892 GCA_038208205.1 Gemmatimonadales bacterium
GAGCCGGAACGCTGGTCACGCCGGCAAAGGCGCCCGCGCTTCCCTCGGCCCGCTCGATGTCGTAGCTCGCGTCGCCGGCATTGCTCGCGAAGGAGATCGTCGCACTGCTGCTTCCCTTGGCCTGCACCGACACGCCCACGATGGGATCGGGTCCCGGTGCCGTGGCGCTGTCGCTGCCGCACGCCGTGGCCGCCACGGCACCGGCCAGCAGGGTGACCAGCGCGAAAGATGTGAACTTCATGGGTGTCCTCGGAGTGGTGGATTGATGAAGGTCGTGCGTGATCAGCGACGCCACTGCAGACCCACGTGCACCGTGCGGCCGCTGCTGTAGTGCTCGCGCCTGATGGTGCCCTGCACCACGTCGTACGGTGCGTCGAGCAGATTCTTCAGGTCGAACCGCACCAGCACGTCCGACCGCACGCTCTGGCGCAGCGAGAAGTCCAGCACGTTGCGGGGCCGCTCGAGCACGTCCGGCATGGGGCTGGCACCGGCGGCGTAGATCCGCGCTCCCACCCGGTTGAACAGCACGGTCGCGGTGGAGGCGCCGGACCCGGAGGTGTACGTCAGGCCGGTGTTGAGCACGTACGGCGCTTGTCCCACCATGCGGCGGTTCAGGTTGGTGGCGGAGGCGGCGGTGGTGTCGAACAGGTGGATCTGGCTCTTGATCACCGTGGCGTTGCTGAAGAAGGTCAGCGGCTCGAACAGCGCGCCGAGTCCGCCCAGGTTCTTCCTGAGCTCGAGCTCCACCCCGTAGTTGTCGGCGCTCCGGGCGTTCTCGAAGAACACGAAGCTCGTGCCGCCGCTGCCGGAGCCGGCGACCCGCTCGATGGGGAGGTCGAACCGCTTGGCGAACAGCGCCACGCTCAGGATCTCGCCCGTGGCGGGATACATCTCCCACCGTGCGTCCACGTTGGTCACGTTGGTGCGCGACAGCTTCTCGTTGCCCTGCGTGTTCTCGCCGTTCACCACGTCGCGGCTGGTGATCGGTGCCAGCTCGCGGTACTCGGGGCGCGCGAGCGTGCGGGAGCCGGAGAACCGCAGCTGCTGACTCTCGCTCAGCTTCCAGTTGAGGGCGAGCGAGGGCAGGATGTCGTTCCACTGCTTCCTCACCGCGACCGGCGAGCCGAGGGTGGAGGTGGCGTCGAGCTCCAGACGGTCGCTCTCGTACCGGGCGCCGCCGATCAACCGCACCGACGCGCCGATGGGCACGTCGGCCATCAGGTAGCCTGCGGCCAGTCTGTCGCGCGCCACGTATGACCCGCCCTGCGAGAGCGGGAAGATGTTGAACACCGCCGAGCTCGCGGTAGTGTAGCGTCCGTCGAACAGCGCTTCGGCCGGCAGCTCGCGCAGCTGGTTGGTCACGGCGGCGGGAATCGCGCTGATGGCGTACGACAGGCTGCCCGCGTCGCGGCCCGTGGCGCGGTACAGGCCGCCCACCTTCACCCGGGCCTGCGCGTCGGCCGGTCCCACGCTGAGCTGATAGTTGGCGTTGTACTCGTGGCTGTTCTCGTGCAGGTCGGAGAAGGTGCGCACGGCCGCGCCGGTGCCGCCGTAGATCCAGCGCAGCACTTCGGGTCCGTCGGGTGTGTCCTGCTCGATGTTCTGCACGAACGCCGACCGGTCCGGCTCGTAGCGCCGCACGCCGCTGGTGGTGGCGGCCCAGTCGAACCGGTGCGCCGCGCCGAGCTGGTGCTCGCCGGCAAGCTGGCCCGAGAAGATCTGCCGCTGCGTGTACTGCATGCGGGTGATCTGCACGCGGCTCGCGTCGGCCACGAAGGTGCCGCGCTCCACGCGCGCGTCGTTGTCGGCCGAGCGGTTGAACAGGCCGTTGAACGACAGGCGCGAGCCCGCGCCGAGCATCGTGCTCAGGTTGGCAAGCCCGCCCCACAGCACGCTCTGGCTGATCGTCTGCCCGAGCAGCGAATCGCCCGGCACCGTCTCGCCGCGCGTGGTGCCCGGCTGCGCGAGCGCGCGCACCTGGTTGGTACGGGCGTCCGTGCCGGACGTCACGGATCCCGAGAAGAGATAGCCGAGCCGGTGACCGAACAGCACCGGGTCGTTGCCGCCGAACGAGGCCGATCCATTCAGGAGCGGCGCGCCGCGGCCGGTGGTGGGCATCCACGCATTGCGGAACGATCCCACCAGGAGGTTCACGTCGCCCTGCGTGAGGTTCACGTTCTGGAGGTTGCCGAGCCGGCCCAGGAGCCGCGGCAGGTCGCGCTGGCCATTCACCATGGCGAACGACTCGCCGCCGGCGGAGGTCGCGGCGAGCACCCCTTCACCCGTGGCGCCCGACGCGTACCCGCTGCCGATCTGCAGCGACCCGCTGCGCTCGGCCGGAAACTCCTTCGTGCGGATGTTCACCGTGGCGCCGCTGAAGTCGCCCTGCTGGTCGGGCGTGAAGGTCTTGGACGTGGTGATCGACTGCAGCAGGCCGGCCGGGAACATGTCCAGCGGCACCACGCGCTTCTCCGGCTCCGGGCTCGGCACGCGCGCGCCGTTGAGCGAGCTGGTGGTGTAGCGCTCGCCCAGGCCGCGCACGAACACGTACTTGCCGTCCTGCACCGTCACGCCGCTCACCCGCTTCACCGCCTGCGCCGCATCGCCGTCGGGGCTGCGCGCGATCTGCTCGGCCGTCACCGAGCTGACCACGCCCAGCGCCGTGCGCTGCGCGTCGATCGCCTCGTTCACCGTGCCCCGCTCGGTGGATGCTGTCACCACCTGCGTGGTGAGCTGCACGGCCGACACGCCGAGCGACAGGTTCTGCTCGACCGTCGCGCCCCGGGGAACGACCACTCCCGTGACCGTCTTGGACGCGTAGCCGATGCGTCGCGCCTGCAGCGACACGCTCCCCGCCGGCACGGCGGCGATCGTGTAGCGGCCGTCGAGCCCCGAGCGGTTGCCGAGCGGCGTGCCCGCCACCTGCACCATCACGTCGGCGATCCCGGTGCCCGTCGCGGCATCGATGATCCGTCCCACGATGCGGCCCGGTGGAACGCTCGGGTTGTCCTGCGCGAGCGCGGGAGTCGCGAGCGCGGGAGTCGCGAGCGCGGGGGTCGCGAGCAGGGAGAGCGGCAGCGCGACCAGGAGCGGGAGCAGGCGCGCGAGACTGCGCGGAATCGTGGGGCGTGGCATCGGCAGGGACCGGGTCGAGGGACACGGAAGGCTGGCGGGTAGCCTGCAGTCCGAGCTGTCGACCAGAATTCTGCCGGTCTCGTGTCTCCGTCGGTCCGCGATCGTGCAACGGAGCGGTAACGACGCTCGTTACCGCGTCAGCGACTGACGACCGACAACGGTCTTACCCGACCCGTCTTCGGCGCACGACTCGCGCGACGCCGCGCTACTAGAACGCCGTCATGTGTGTCACCTTGAGCGCCAGCACCCGCTCGTTCTGCAGCCACGACTGCGAGTCGTGCCGGTCCGTGTAGACCAGGTACACGTCGCTCAACGGCCGGTACCGCCACGCCACCCGCGCGTTCGTCACCACCGCCTGCGTCTGGGTGTTGTACTGTGTGTACGCGCTGCCGTACAACCGCGTGGACCACGCGTAGCGCACGCGCAGGCTCGCCAGATCGGCCGAGAAATCGCCGGCGTCGCGCCGCACGTCGTTGCGTTGCGCCGAGCCCTCGAGGCTCAGGTTGTATCGCACCCGCCACACGAGCGCCGTGCTTACCGCTCGGCGCTGCCCGTCGTAGAACCCGCCCGCCGTCGCGCTCACGTTCGCCGACAGCGTTCGCCCATCCCCGCTCGCGTAGCGCACCGTGGTTTCCCGCCAGGTGTAGCGACCCGTCGGGATGATCCGGCCGGGATACACCGTGAACGGCGCGTCGAGGCGATCGAACTGGTCCTTCACCTCCACCCCGATCTCGCCTTCGGGGCGGATGAACAGCGTCGCGCCTCCCTCGAGCGTGCGCGTGGCCAGCTCGCCCGACAGGTCGGTCACGCGGTCCATCTCCACGTACGGATTGATCTCCTGCGTGTACGGCAGCGCGGGACGCGCGTGGATTCCGGTGGTCGCGAACAGCTGCTGCATCCCGCGCCGCCGCACGAAGCCGAGTCCCGGATCGAATCGGTCCGACACCCGCTTCAACATCACCGAGTTGTCCCACAGCCGGCCGCGATAGCCCAGCGACGCGCGCGCCGCGTAGCCGTCCGACGAATCGCCCGGCGCGTCGCTCGCCGCCAGGTACGAGTTGAGCACCAGGTTGGGCGTCGGCCGCAGGTTCAGGTCGCCGCCGTAGCTGCGGTTGTAGCTCCCGTTTCCCGACCGGCTCGACATCAGCAGCCCGCCGTCCGAGTTGCCGAGGAAGTTGCGGCGCGCGCGGCCCACGGCGAACTGCTCGCCGGGCACGCCGCCGGCGTCGCGCGTCTGCATGTCGAGCAGGCCGATCCCCCACCCGGCGATCCGGCCCGACAGCCGTCCGCCGCCCACGATCGGCACCGGGCGGCCGTCCGGCGCGATGCCGATGCGCCGCGAGTTGAACAGGGTGAAGTCGCGCAGCGACGCGCCCATCCGGTAGCCGCGCTCCTCCACGTCGCCGAAGCTGAAGGCGCCGGCGTTCTCGATGAAGAAGTCGCGCCGCTCGGGGAAGAAGCGCGAGAAGCGGGTGAGGTTCACCTGCTCCTGGTCCACCTCGACCTGCGAGAAGTCGGTGTTGTAGGTGAGGTCGAGGGTGAGCGCCGGTGTCACCCCGTACTTGAGGTCCCCCCCGGCATCGGCGCGCGATCCCCGCGCTCCCGGCAGCACCTGCGCTCCCGCCGCCGACGAGGCCACCGCGTACGGCTTCACCTGGAGGTTGCGCCCCTGGCGCAGTCCTTCGAGCCCCGTCAGCGTCCCCGCCTTGGACATGCGGTGCACGCGGTACTGCCGGTCCAGCGGCGCCCAGTACGACGACTCGTTCACGCGCCGCACCCGTCGCAGGAAGTTGAGCCCCCAGTCCTGCACCGGCCGCGCGCCGTCGAAGCGCAGCGTGCGGAGCGGGATCGCCATCTCCACCGTCCACGCCGAATCGCCCGAGGGCATGCGCAGCGTCGCGGTGCGTACGTCGATCACTCCCTCCCACGCCTCGACGATGGTGCGCGAGTCGTCGTACGTCTGCTCGTCGCGCACCGCGCCCTTGGGGTTGACGATGAACAGGAACGCATTGCGCCGGTCGCGATAGGTGTCGAGCGCCACGGCGAAGGCGTCGCTGTTGCTCGAGACGAAGTCGTGCTGCAGACCCGCGGTGATCGCCAGTCCCGGGGTGGGATCGTAGTTCACCGCGCTCACGTAGACGAAGTCCGCGTCGTACAGCAGTCGCACCACGGTGCGATACATGGCGAGCGCACCGGTCACGGGGAGCTGCTGCACGAAGTCGGTCACGGAATCGGCGGCGCCCCATTCGGCATCGGTCACCAGCCCGTCGATCACCGGCGGCCGCGCCGTTCGCACCGCGTGCATCGACGGACGCGCCGCGCGCTCGGGATCGATCAACGGCGCGCGACGCGCCACGGTCGAGTCGGCGGGGAGCTCCACGCGGCGCGCCTGGGGGAGCACGGCATCCTGCCCGGATGCCGGCGTGCCGAGAAGCGCGATGCCGAGCAGCGCGATCGACGCCGCGCCGCGTGCGCGGTGCGCGTGTGGGTGGAAGCGGGGCACGAGGGGAGAGTCCGGAGTACGGTGGGGCGACGCAGGGCAGGGGACGCGGCGTGCCTCTTATGCGGCGTGCCTCTCATAAGGTAGTACGAGCTGGGGCCGGCATCCGCTGGACGGCGACCGGCCCCACCTCGCCCGCTCGCGAACCACGGCGAGCCGGGCGCCGAGCGCGCTACTACGGCGCCGGCACCCACGCCAGCCGCCGCAGCTCGGCGCTCGCCTCGGCCCGCGTCTGATCGGTGTCCTGCATGACGCCC